>JBFHGR010000005.1:0-57251 GCA_041583015.1 Parvicella sp.
AATTTTTTTGGTATAAAAGCCAAATTGTAAATTTGGCGGGGTAGGTAGGTAACGCTGAGCCTTCTTAACCTACTAAGCGCCATATTTGATATATAAACTGTTGGGGTGTCGTTTTTATTTTTTGATATTCTTAATTCTGTTCGAGTCGTACAACTGTTGAATTAATGTTTTTAAATCAGTCCGTCTCAAACCTTCTGATAGTATTGCATATTTTTTGGTCGATTCAATATATTGCATTAAGAACCATTCGTCAATATGACCAAACTCAGGGTTGTTGGAAAGCACAACTTCAACTGTTTGATTTGATTCTTTGTTAAAGAACTGACAATCTCCTCCGTGAAAGGTAAAGTCCCATCCATTTTTTAAAAGACCTTTTTGAGGCACGTTTCCATTGTTGATCCAATTTGATGCATCTTTAGAGTTGGAATTATCGTATTCCTCATTTAAACAATTCATCAGAAACTGTTGAGTGTTTCGATACTCGGTTATTATTGCTTCTAAAATATTTAGGTTAATTTTCATTTTGCGATGCACCACAACAATTGAATAAAGAACATTAACTTTATTCCCACTACATGTTAGTTGTTTTCTATTTTAGTTTTCCTAAAACAGCGTAATCTGTCCATCATCATCATCCGAATTTTTTATCGGATTATTCTTCTTCTTTTTTGCATTGGGATCGACCTTATCTTCCTCCACCTCCTTCTTTGATTCAGGTTTTGCTGGCGTAACGTCCCATTCTACTTCTACAGGTTTTTCGTCACTTACTGGAGTTATTTTTTCTTCTGTATTAGGTTTCGTTTTGACATCAACCTTATCTTTTTTTACTTCTTCTTCCTTTTTTTCTGCTGCAGCAGGAGTTTCCTCTTCAGAAGCAACTTGATCTTCAGTTTTTTCTTCTGTTTCAGCCACTTCTTCTTCAGTTTCAGTCGGCCATTCTTCACCTTCTTTAGTAGGGAGTAAAGTAATTTCCTTTACCTTAAGTTTGGTCAGTTGATTTCCTTGTGCTTTTAATCCTTTTATATCTATAAAGTCATTCAACTCAACTACTTTGTCCGGAAGGTTTTTAGTCTCCTTTAAGCGTTTGTTAAATTCGATATTAATTCTCGGTATGAACTGAGTAGATGCTACAATTAATTGGCATCCATCTTCTTCAGGGATGAAAGAAACTTTTTTACTTGAGGATTCTACTAGGAATCGTTTTACATAGTAATTATCTTTATCTGGATTAAAATATACCGCTGCTACAGGTCTATCATTTTCCCATTTTTCAATGGAAATCATGTCATCATCAAATTTGGTAGACAATTCAAATCCTGATAATTTGTATACTCCAGACTGGTGTAAAGTCAATATTTTATCTTCTCCTTTAAACTGTCCAAGATACTTTCCTCTACCTTCATCATTTAACCTTCTTACAATATCATCCCACCAAACTTTTCTTGCGGCTAATGTACTTCCTCCTGTTTCTTTTTGTTCAACTTTAGATATGATTTCTTTAGAAACTCTATTTCCTTTGGAGCCTCTACCTTTGATTAATACCTCTTCAAAATCGATATCAAATTTAACTTTTTTGAGATGCGGTCTAGGTCTTAATTTTACTGTTACGACCTCTTTCCTTCCATTTGGGTTACAAGAGAAATAATGGAGTTTAGAGCCTTTATTACCTTGAGTTAAATCGTATTCATTGTCTCTAGTGATAGAATTTACATGAAAACGCTTCATGTAAGATATCTTGTCTTTACCATCTTCATATATCATGTGGTAAATAGTTCTTTTATCTCCTTTTCTCCATACAGCGGCATGTATTATGCCTTTGCCTACAAATTTCTTGTCTGCCACCTTTGTGACAAGCATTTTGCCTGTTTTAAAGAACAATATTACATCATCAATTTCGCTACAATCAGAAATGTATTCTCCGCCACGCATAGAGTGTCCAATAAAGCCCTCTTCAACGTCTACGTATAGTTTTTTATTGGAAATGATAACTTTTTTAGCATTGATATTGTCAAATGTTCTAATTTCAGTCCTTCTTTCTCTCCCTTCTCCGTATTTGTCTTTGAGTTCTTTAAAGTAATCCACAGCATATTGAATCAGATTATCAAGGTGATGTTTTACTTCCTCAATTTGCGCTTCAATTTTGGCAATAATCTCATCTGCTTTAAAACTATCAAATTTGGAGATCCTTTTAATTTTAATCTCCGTTAATCTTACGATATCTTCTTCAAGAACAGGTTTAATAAGATGTTTGATGTGAGGTTTTAACCCTTTGTCAATTGCAGCAATTACTCCTTCCCAAGTTTCTTCTTCTTCAATGTCGCGATATATTCTTTGTTCGATGAATATTTTCTCTAGTGAAGACCAGTGCCATTGGTTTTCTAACTCTCCTAATTTAATTTTAAGTTCTAACTCTAATAAATCAACAGTTCTATCAGTAGATCTTTTTAATAAATCATTAACACCAACAAATAATGGTTTGTTATCAAAAATAGTAACGGCATTGGGGGAGATGCTTACTTCACAATTAGTAAATGCATATAACGCATCGATGGTTTTGTCTGGAGAAATTCCAGGGGCAAGATGTATTAAAATTTCAGCTTCAGCAGCTGTATTATCTTCTACTTTTTTTATTTTTATTTTACTCTTTTCAGTTGCTTTAACAATACTGTCAATCAATGAGTCTGTTGTTGTACCGAAAGGAATTTGATCGATTTTTAAAGTTTTGTTGTCCAATTTTATAATGTTGGCACGAACCCTAACTTTTCCACCTCTTACACCTTCATTGTAATTACTAAAGTCTGCTTTTCCACCATGGGGAAAATCTGGATAGAGATCAACTTTTCGACCTCTTAGATAATCCACTGATGCATCTAATAATTCAATAAAATTGTGTGGAAGGATTTTAGTAGCCAATCCAACGGCTATTCCCTCTACTCCTTGAGCAAGGAGTAACGGGAACTTAACTGGAAGGTTGACAGGCTCTAAATTTCGCCCATCATAAGACTTAATCCATTTAGTAGTTTTAGGGTTGAATAATACTTGAGCTCCAAACTTAGTTAATCGTGCCTCAATATATCTTGGTGCTGCAGCACCGTCTCCAGTAAGTGTGTTTCCCCAGTTTCCTTGACAATCTATCAGTAAATCTTTTTGACCAATCTGAACCATAGCATCTCCAATGGACGCGTCACCATGAGGGTGATATTTCATGGTGTTACCAATGATGTTTGCAACCTTATTGTAGCGTCCATCATCCAATTCACGAAGTGAATGTAAAATCCTTCTTTGTACAGGTTTTAGGCCGTCTTCCAATGCAGGAACTGCTCGTTCAAGGATTACATAAGAAGCGTAATCCAAGAACCACTCTTTGTACATTCCAGATAATGGAATGATATTATCATCATCAGCATTATCAGCTGTTGAATCATTGTCAAATTCTTCTTCGTTAAAATCTTCTTCTTCGTGATTACTCATAACTATGCTTCGTCTGGAACTTCTTCCTCAATCTTTAGGTTATCAATAATAAATGTTTGTCTATCTGGCGTATTTTTACCCATGTAGAAAGTAAGGATTTCTTCAATTGATTGGTCTTTACTTAAAATTACTGGTTCTAATCTAATGTCATCACCAATAAAGTACTGGAATTCGTCCGGAGAGATTTCTCCTAAACCTTTAAATCGCGTAATTTCTGGATTTTTACCTAATTCTGCTAATGCAGATTTTCTTTCTTCATCAGTATAGCAATATCTAGTTTCTTTTTTGTTTCTAACCCTAAATAAAGGTGTTTGTAAAATATATAAATGACCTTTTTTAACAAGGTCTGGAAAGAACTGTAAAAAGAAAGTTAATAATAGCAGTCTAATGTGCATACCATCCACATCGGCATCTGTTGCAATGATTACTTTATTGTATCTTAGGTTATCCATGTCGTCCTCAATATTGAGGGCTGCTTGAATTAAGTTAAATTCTTCATTTTCATAGACTACTTTTTTGGTCAATCCAAATGAGTTTAGAGGTTTACCCCGCAAACTAAAGACTGCTTGCGTAGCAACCTTTCTAGACTTAGTAATCGATCCACTTGCAGAATCTCCCTCGGTAATAAATATGGATGATTCTTCACGTAAATCATTTTTAAGATCATTAAAGTGAACTTTGCAATCTCTTAATTTCTTGTTGTGAAGATTGGCTTTCTTGGCTCTATCTCTTGCTAATTTTCTAATTCCAGAAAGTTCTTTTCTTTCTTTTTCCGATTGCTTAATTTTCTTTTCAAGAATTTCTGCTACTTGTGGATTTCTATGGAGGTAATTATCTAATTTCTCTTTCAAGAAATCCATTACAAATGCTCTTACAGATTTACCACCTGGTTCAATTTCTTGAGAACCTAATTTAGTTTTAGTTTGCGACTCAAACACAGGCTCCATTACTTTGATGCTTACAGCGGCAACGATTGATTGTCTGATATCTACAGGGTCATATTTTCCAAAGAAATCTTTGATGACTTTGGCAATCGCTTCTCTAAAGGCAGTGAGGTGGGTACCTCCTTGTGTAGTATGTTGTCCGTTAACAAAGGACGAATAATCTTCGCCATAACTTCTGGCATGAGTAAACGCAACTTCTATGTCTTCTCCTTCTAAATGAATAATAGGGTAGAGCGGGTCTCCATCCATGTTATTTTCCAACAAATCTTTAAGCCCGTTTTTGGAAAGAAATCTTTTACTATTATAATGAATGGTTAATCCTCTGTTCAGGTAGCAGTAGTTCCATAACATTTTCTCAATGTAGTTACCACGATAAACATAGTTTTTGAAAATTGCTGGGTCAGGAGTAAATTTTACGTATGTTCCATTTTCTCTGTCAGTATCTTCTAAGTCATATTCCTTAGTTACATTTCCTGCGCTAAACTCTACTCTTTTGCATTTTCCCTCGCGATAACTTTCTACTTTGAAATAAGTTGAAAGTGCATTTACGGCTTTTGTACCAACGCCATTCAAACCTACAGATTTTTTAAAGGCTTTACTGTCGTATTTACCTCCAGTATTCATTTTGGAAACAACATCTACGACTTTGCCAAGAGGTATACCACGTCCGTAATCACGTATTGAAGCAGAACCATCGTTCAATTTGATAATGATTTTACGTCCATTACCCATGACAAACTCATCAATAGAGTTGTCCATCACCTCTTTCAATAGAATATAAATCCCATCATCAGGAGAGGCACCATCTCCTAGTTTCCCGATGTACATTCCGGGACGCATTCTGATGTGTTCTTTCCAATCGAGTGAACGGATATTATCTTCCGTATATTCTACATTTTCTTCTGACATTTTTTGAAATAGTGATTTAGGTATAAAAATAACAATATATGTGCGAATTTAGCAGGGAACATTGATTGATTTATCAACACCACCCTTTTAAATTTGTTTTTGCAAAAACTTCAGAAGGTATTTGTCTATAATATTTTGGGTTTATAGAATATAAATAGGGATTGGGCGAATAATTGTACGCTGGTATTAACTAACTTATACCTTTGTATCAGGGGTAGTTAAATAATTGCTTTCATAAGCAATGTTTTTTGTCTCGCCTTGGGTTTACTCAAGGCGAGATTTTTGTTTTTATCAAGATGAGTTTTGGTCATTTATCGACAATATTAACATGTTTATGTACATAATATTGGTGTTTTATAGTTGGTAATTTAAAATCAAATATTAGTTTTGCGTATTATCATTATAATGTATTAAAACTAATCACCATGGTGAAGGCACTTTTTATTTCTCTTAATTTAGTTGGTTTGGCAATGCTACCATTTTTATATGTTGGTAATGTAAATGTGGAACATCAAGCCCCTTCTGAAGTAGAGGCTGGTGGTTCTGTGGAAGTTACAATTACCTTAAATAAGGGAGCCATTACAGGGCCAGCAAGATTAAAATTGGATTTTTCTGATGCCGATGGTTTGACAGCGGAGGATATTGATAATGCAGGGTCTTCTTTTTCATTTTCAGAAGGAAATGGATTGTTTATTTGGTATTCTATTCAATCTGATGAGCAAGTTGTTTTAAAATATAGAATTAATGCAGATGCTTTAGCATCAGGTACAAAAACAATTTCTGGTTCTTTTTCTTATTTAGATGAGGAAGAGCGTAAGAAAATGGATATTCCATCAGTTGTTATAGAAGTTACAGGTGGAGCAGTAGCCGCGTCAAATACATCAACAGAATCTGCCACTGAAAGCGTCAATACTACGGAAGTTTCTAATGTAGGTGTTGCAGAGGATGTGTCATGTGCTAGAAATGTAGTTAAGGATGGAGATGCTTTTATTGTGTCTATTGACATTAATAAGGGTAGTAATCATGGGTTTGCTAGAATTAAAGAAACTGTTCCTGCTGGATTTGATGCATCGTCATTGGAAAATGAAGGAGCTGTGTTTAAATTTGTTGATGGCTATGCAAAATTTTTATGGACATCTTTGGATGCTGATAAAAGTGTTATAACCGTGTCTTATAAGTTGACGAGAACTAGTGCAGCAGCAGGAGCATATAATTTGGATGGTGTTTTTTCGGGTGAGTTTTTAATCGAAAATGATGTTCCTAAAAGTATTACTATACCTACTAGCACATTTACAGTAGAAGGTGAGGCATTGGCTGTTAACAATTCAGTTGAAACAAACACAAATTCTGGGAATTCAGAACCAGTAGATCCGGTTGATACAACCCCAGTAGAAACTACAATTACTACTTCCAATTCGAATATATCGTACAAGGTACAAGTTTTGGCAGGGCACAAAACTGTTTCAAATTCTTATATCAAAAGACATTATGGATTTACAGGAAGCATTGCTACAGAAAATCATGAGGGGTGGGTGAAATACACCACAGGTAGTTTTGATGTGTATAAACAAGCGAGAGACAAAAGAAACAGTTTGAGTTCGTATAATTTTCCTGGTCCATTTGTGACAGCCTACAATCAAGGTGATCGAATTACAGTTCAAGAGGCTTTGATGTTGTCAAAACAGGATTGGGTTAAGTAATCCTTTTAAAAATTCAATATTTAAAGGAGTGTTTACGCTCCTTTTTTTGTGCTTAATAACAAGATTAAACTTAATTTTGAAATTATAAATAATGAAGAAATCGTTTTGGGTATAATAGCAAAAGAAGGATCTAGAAATGCAATAATAATGTATGCTGGAGCTGCATTGGGGGCAATTAATACAATTCTTTTGTATCCTAAAATGATGCCAAAAGCAGAGTATGGCGTTATTACAATACTAACATCTATAGCTTTTTTGGTTGCGGGATTGAGTGCATTTGGCGCAAATACTTCAATTATAAAATATCTTCCATATTATCGTCAAGAAAGATCAAAGTCTAATCAAGGATTATTAACTTTCTTACTTTTTATTTCCCTTGTTTTTAGTTTGTTGACAACATGCATTTTAGTTTTTTTTAAAGATTATGTATTAGAACCATTTGAAGGAGGAGCAAAACTTTTTGTTAGTTATTATTACTACGTAATACCTTTATTTTTGGCCATTTTATTAATGGAACTATTTGCTAATTATGCCAATAGCCTCCTGAAGACAACATTGCAGGTTTTTTTAAAGGAAGTATTTCTAAGATTAGGGCAAACAGTTTTAATCTTGTTATCCTATTTCAAAATAATAGACTTTAATGGTTTTGTTATTTTATATGTTGCGTTTTTTTTTATATGCTTCTTGATACTTTACGTTTACCTTTTTTTTATTGGCGAAATATCATTAACATTCAAATCCAGGATACCAATAAGTGCTAAATGGGAAATTATAAAATTTGGAGGGTATTCTTTTTTTTCATCAATTGCCGCTACACTAGCTTTTAGAATAGACACATTGATGGTGAGTACTTTGTTAGTTTCAAGTGCTAATTTCAATGAAGGATTAGAGTCTGCTGCAGTCTACGTTGTGGCATTAAATATAGCAGCAGTTATAGATTTACCATTTAGGGCGATAGGGCAAATCGTAAATCCATTGATTAGTAAGTATTGGAGTTTGAATGATGTGGGGGCGATTCTTGATGTTTATAAGAAAACAACGGAAACAATGATCATTACAGGAGCGTTTGTTTTTATTGGTATTTGGGCTTGTATATCTGATGTAGTTGGCATTTTACCAGACGATTATAGTGAAGTTAAGTATGTATTTCTTTGGTTAGGTATAGGAAAGTTTATAAATGTTGCATGTGGCTCTAATGCCACAATTATTATTAATTCAAAGTATTATAAATTTTTTGCTTTGATGACGTTCACAACATTAGTTCTAACAGTTGTCACTAATTTTGTTTTTATACAATACATGGGAATAGTTGGAGCCGCTTTGGCTACTGCAATAACGTATGTGCTGGTTAATTTTGCTATGTTTTATTTTTTGTATAGAAAGTTTAATTTGCAGCCATTTAAAGTTAGTAATTTGATTACGCTTGGAGTAGCCTTGTTAGTCTATCTTATCTTTTTTAAAATTGATTTGTATAATCCTTGGATTAATATAGTAGTTAAAGCAATAGGCATGTCGTTAGTATACTGGCTTGCAATTATAAAACTTGGTTTATCTAGCGATATAAATACTTTTCTGTCTAAAGTATCTTTGATAAATAGGGTTGTGAAAATACCTAAAGTCGATTAGTTCAAGGATAAATCGCATTATATGATAAGTTAGAAAAGAGTATCTTTGAATAATTATAAAAAGTCATGATAGATTTTAAACTAAGGCATAGAATTATTTCTAATATTAATGATATTAATGTTGTAGGGATTAGAGGGTTTTCACAGAAGATATTACCCAAAATTCTTATACCTCACCCATCAAAAGGACAATTTTTTATAAAAACCTTGTACGGGTATTTTATGAAAATTGATCCAACTAAAGATAATGGTATTGAACGAAGTTTATACTACACTGGAACCTATGAAAAAGGGAGTTTGGATTTAATTCAAAATGTTTTAAAGGAAGGGGATGTTTTTGTGGATGTTGGAGCCAATATTGGTATGATGACTGTTTTTGCCTCTAAAGTAGTAGGAAATAAGGGGAAGGTGGTTGCATTTGAGCCTAATCCAATTACCAGAGATATTTTAAAAGAAAATATAAAAAAAAATAATTTATCCAATGTTATTATTTCTGAATACGCAATTGGTGCTAGTAATGAAGATGCAGTAATTTATGATCGATGGGATGCTAATAGAGGTTGTGCGTCTTTGATTAAACCTGATTTTGAAACAGATAGTTATGATATTAAAGTGACAACTTTATCCAACTTTTTGGATGACGGGATTAATCCGAATATGATAAAGATAGATGTAGAAGGATATGAATTAGAAGTGCTAAAAGGCGTGTTGGATATAATACAAAGCAAGGATGCTCCTATGTTGATGGTTGAATATTCAGATATGAGAGTGAATAAAGTTAATGGAAATACATTTGAAATATACGATTTAATAAAAGAATCAAACAATTATAAATTTTACAAACACAAAGGAACTAAATCAAGAGTGTCGAAACTTATTGAAATAAAAGATCATGGAGATCTACCGAAACATGATAATATTTACTGTTTCCTACCTAGGCATATCGACTCTATGGATAAAAAAATGTTTGAATAGTAATTTGAACACAGTTTAATGGAAAGAAAAAAGTCAATACTTTATGTTTATCCTGGAATTTCTTCCTTTATACAGTCTGATATAGATAATTTAAGCAGAACTTATAATATTGTTGAAAATACATATAATTGGACTAATAAATTAATGGTTCCATTTTTGATTTTGTCACAATTTTTTTTCCTGTTATTTAATATTAAAAAGTATAAGTGTGTCATTGTGTCATTTGCGGGATACTGGTCTTTAGCACCTGTAGTATGTGGGAAGTTATTTAAGACACCAGTTTATATAATTTTGAATGGAACGGATTGTTCTTCAATTCCCAAATTAAATTATGGTAGTTTAAGAAAGCCTATTCACAAGAAAGTAATTGAATATTGTTGTAGAAAATCAAAAAATCTTTTGCCTGTAAGTAATTCACTTATATATACTACAAATACATTTGATGAGTCTCTTCCTAAAAATCAAGGAATTAGATATTATTTCCCGACTATTAATACACCAATCAAGGTTATTGCTAACGGTTTTGATACCGATTTCTGGGACGCAAAGGAAGAAAAAGTGGCAAATCTTTTTCTTTCTGTTTTTTCGGAAAGTCAGTTTTTTTTAAAAGGTGGAGATTTGATAGTTGAAGTAGCTAAGAAGCAACCAGAAAATAATTTTGTAGTTGTGGGCTGTCCTACGCCAAATATTGACGTGCCATCAAATTTAATTTTTAAAGGCTTTTTAACTCCACCTGAATTAAAAAAAATGTATAGTAAGGCAAAGTATTATTTGCAATTATCTTCTTTTGAAGGGTTTGGATGTTCTTTAGCTGAAGCGATGTTGTGTGGTTGCATACCAATCGTTTCAAATGTCAATAGTATGCCTGAAATAATTGGTGAATATGGATATTTGCTAACTCGTAGAGATTCTGATTTGCTTTCAAGTTTATTAATTGAAATAACTTTGAAGAACACAATTACTTCTGAGATGGTAAGAAATAGAATTAAGCAGAATTATCCAATATCTAAAAGAATGGAAGAAATAAAAATGTTAATTGAAAATTAAACATCTTTATTTTTCCAGTACCAATTAATTGCATCATGTAAACCTTTTTCTAAGGAATAAAGAGGAGTATAACCAAGTAAAGATTCAGCCTTTTCAATCGATGCCAAGGAGTATTTTATATCACCAATTCTTTCTGGTCCATACACTATAGGGATATTGGCTATTTTGTTATCAAATTCTGAAAGTTCTTTTCTTATTAATAATACTAAATCATTTAGGATGATTTCTTGCCCGAAAGCAATGTTAAAGACTTCTCCGATAGCTTTTTTGTTGTTAGTAGTTGCTGCTAATTCATTAGCTTGAAGAACATTTTCAATATATGTAAAATCTCTGGTTTGAGAACCGTCACCATGAATTTGTGGAGATGAATACTGAGAAAATGCTTTTATAAACTTTGGTATTGCAGCGGCATATGCTCCTTCTGGATCTTGTCTCCTACCAAATACGTTAAAATACCTTAATCCAATTACTTCCATTCCATAGAGGTCGGCAAATACTTTAGCGTAAAGTTCATTTACATATTTTGTTACTGCATATGGAGATAATGGAGAACCTATGTTTTCTTCTACTTTTGGTAATTCTTTGCTGTCTCCATATGTGGATGAACTAGCAGCGTAAACAAATCTTCCTACCTTATTGTCTCTGCTTGCAACAAGCATGTTTAAGAAGCCATTAATGTTAACCTCATTCGTTGTGATAGGATCATTGATGGACCTCGGCACTGAACCTAAAGCTGCTTGATGCAATACTATGTCTTGATTTGAAGTCGCCTTTAAACAGTCCTCTAAACTTCTAATATCACCTTCTATTAAAGTGAAGTTTTTATTATTTAAATAGTCTGTAAGATTCTCCCTTTTACCAGTAGCAAAATTATCAAGAACAGTCACATGATTATTTTGACTTAAGAATCGTTCGACCAGGTTAGAACCGATAAAACCAGCTCCTCCAGTAATTAGTATCTTTTTGTTTTGAAGCATTATATATTATTTAGCATAAGCTACTGCTCTTTTCTCTCTTATTACAGTAACTTTTACTTGTCCAGGATAAGTCATTTCAGTTTGAATCTTATGAGAAATCTCAAACGATAATTCATCGGATCTCTGATCACTTATCTTATCTGCTTCCACTAATACCCTTAATTCTCTACCTGCTTGAATTGCATATGCTGTACTTACACCTTCATAACTTAGTGCTAAGTTTTCAAGGTCTTTAATTCTTTGTATATATGATTCTACAATTTCTCTTCTTGCTCCTGGTCTTGCTCCTGAAATAGCATCACATACTTGTACGATTGGAGAAATCAATGTTGTCATTTCTATTTCATCGTGGTGAGCACCGATGGCGTTACAAATATCTGGTTTTTCACCATATTTCTCAGCCATCTTCATACCAAGGATAGCGTGTGGCAATTCTGGCTCATCTTCAGGAACTTTTCCTATATCATGCAGTAGACCAGCTCTTTTGGCAACCTTTGGATTTAAACCTAGTTCGGAAGCCATTGTTGCACACAAGTTTGCCACTTCTCTAGAGTGTTGAAGTAAGTTTTGACCGTAAGAAGATCTGTACTTCATTCTACCAACCATTTTGATTAACTCAGGGTGTAAACCGTGAATTCCTAAATCGATACAAGTTCTTTTACCTGTTTCAATAATTTCCTCCGTTAATGATTTTTTAGTCTTAGCTACTACTTCCTCAATTCTTGCTGGATGAATTCTTCCGTCACTTACCAATTGGTGTAACGATAATCTAGCAATCTCTCTTCTTATTGGGTCAAAGCAAGATAGAATAATAGCTTCTGGTGTGTCATCTACTATAATTTCAACTCCAGTTGCCGCTTCAATAGCTCTAATGTTTCTTCCCTCACGACCAATTATTCTACCTTTCATCTCATCACTCTCAATATTAAATACTGAAACTGAATTCTGAACCGCTTCTTCGGTTGCCACTCTCTGAATAGATTGAATAACAATTTTCTTAGCTTCTTTGTTGGCTTCTAATTTTGCCTCGTCTTGAATGTCTTTGATGTAAGCCATTGCATCCGTTCTGGCCTCATCTTTTAGCGCTTGAACTAATTGTGATTTTGCTTCTTCCACAGAATAACCACTTAGTTTCTCTAATTCAGAAACTTGTTTGTGATGCATTTTGTCTAATTCTGCTTGTTTGGCAGCAGTTATGTCTAATTGTCTTGTAAGGTTTTCTTCTAAAGATTTTAATTTCTTGTCCTTTCTGTTGAACTCTTCAATTCTTTGATTTAAAGTTTTGTCTTTTTGATTAAACTTATTTTCTCTTTCCTGAAGTTTTTGATTTTTATGATTGATACTTTTTTCATGCTCTTCTTTCAACGAAAGAAACTTTTCTTTTGCTTGTAAGATTTTATCTTTCTTTACTGATTCTCCTTCTAATTCAGCTTCTTTAATTAAAGATGCTTTTTTAGATTTTAGAAGGTTGTTGAAAATTAAGAAACCAATAGCCGTTCCAATTACAAGGCCAATGACTATTCCAATTACGTACTCCATTTGTTATTCAATTAATAAATATTAAAAGGTATTTACATTTTGTATTTACCCAATTATAATAATGAATGATAGAGTCTAGACTAATTTGCTAACGGAGTCGTTAAGTAATTCAACGTCTCTTAAGAGTTTATTGTAGTCCACAGATTTGTTCTCCTTTGTCACTTCTGTGGCAAATTGCAAAGCAGTCATTGCTAATAAATCTTGTGTATCTCGTACGGCATAATTATTTTGTAATTCTTTAATATTGTTGTTGATAGATTCTGCCGCTTTTCTAATAGACTCTTCTTCTTTAGGGTCTATTGTCAAAGGGTAAACTCTACCGCCAATATTTACTTTTATAGATAAACTATCCATTCTAAGAATTACTTATTTAATAATGCTATGCATTTGTCTATTTCTCTAACCATCTCGTTAATCTTTAGTTTTAAGTCCTTGTTGCTCTCTTGCTCTCCGCTCTCTAAAGATTTCGCCAATTTCATTATTTTATATTTCTGTTCTAACTCAGCAATTTCATTTTCTTTTAACTTTAATTGGTTAGATAGATTAGTAATCTCATTGTTTAGTGTAACAACTTGATTTTTATACTGATTACGCTGATTGGCAATCTCGTTTACTTTAGTTTCTATCTCTCCTATTAAAGGATTTGTAAAATTCATCTCTCAGATTTAAAACAAAAATTTTTACAAAAATAAGATTATTATAAGCATTATATGAACTTAATCCAAGATTTTTTAATAGTGGATTTTTTATAACCTTGTTTTCACGCAGCAGTGTTGATATAAGATTTAATTTTCTCCATTCTTTTCTGTTTTTGGCAATACTTTTGTATTTCAATTGATTAAACAAATATGAGAGGAATTATTGCAATTTTTATTTTATGCTTTTATTTTACTAGTTATTCCCAAGTAGCATACGAAGAAACTGATTTTAGATCTCCCTTAGGTATAGATTTAGTTTTAGCTGGGAATTTTGCAGAAATGCGTTCCAATCATTTTCATACTGGGTTGGATATTAAAACTAATGGAAGGGAAGGGTATAAGGTTTATGCAATAGATTCTGGGTATATTTCAAGGATTAATGTTTCTCATTATGGATATGGAAATGCAATTTATGTGCAGCACCCAAATGGTTATACGTCTGTTTACGCGCATCTTAGTACGTTTCCAAAGAATATATTAGATTATATTAGAAAGAGACAATACAGTGAAAAATCGGAGACTATTCAGGTTTACCCAAGTCCCAATGAATTCAGACTAGCCAAAGGTGAAGTTTTTGCCTATTCAGGAAATTCAGGAAGTTCTACTGCTCCACACTTGCATTTCGAAATTCGAGAAACGGAATCAGAGCGACCTGTTAATCCATTACTTTTTGATTTTGATATCAAAGATGATAAAAAACCTTCTTTGTTGGATGTTAAGGTTTATCCACTTGAAAATGGGGTAATCAACGGGAAGAAAATTGCGTACAATATGGATTTGAAAGGGGCAAATGGTATTTATACGAGGGAATATAATTACCCTGTAAAAGTGAAAGGAAATGTTGGTCTTGCTATCAATGCCATCGACTACCTGAATGGAGCTGGCAATAAATGCGGTATTTATTCTGTAGAACTTTTTGTTGATGATAAACTCAAATTCAGACAAAAACTGGAGAAATTAGTCTTTGCAGATAATCGCTATATTAATACGCATTCGGATTATTTGGAATATAGGCTTAATAAGCAAAGTTATCATAAGTCTTTTAGGGCAGAAAATAACAAATTAGATATCTATGAAGTTATTGAAGATGAAGGTAGGATTAGATTTGATGATACGTTAGAACATCAGATTAAGTACGTTGTTCAAGATGTGTATGGTAATACTTCAATAGCAACTTTTTCACTCAAAGGAGATGGACTTGTTGATCAATTGGATGCTCCATTGGTGGGGCAGGGGGTGCTAGATGCTTCATCTAGAAATGAAGTAAAGAAAGATGATTTTGAGGTAATTATGCAGAAAAATACTGTGTATGAGGATTTGAAATATGAGTATAAAAATGAAGTAGCAAAGAATAGTTTTGCGCCAATTCATAAATTTCACAATGATTATGTGCCTGTACAGCACTATTTTGTGCTTAGATTGAAAACGACCAATTTACCAAGTGGTTACGAAAACAAATCCCTGATAGTGGAGATGAGTAAAAGTAACAAGGTTGCCTATGCGAAGGGAGGCGAGTATAAGGATGGTTGGGTAGAGACGGAAGTAAGATCTTTCGGTAACTATACTGTAAAATTAGATACGGTACCTCCAAAATTAACACCTATAAATATCTATGATGGAAAGGATTTATCAAGCACTAAAGCAATTCAATTTAAGATAGGGGACAACTTGAGTGGAATTAAAGAGTATGATGCATATGTTGATGATAAGTGGATTCTATCTTTTTATAATACGAGAAAAGGAACGCTGACTATTCCATTTGATGAGTATAACGTTGTTTCAAGTGGCGAGCATACACTTCGAGTTGAATTGAAAGACGAAAGAAAAAACGAGACTATTCAAACCTATAAGTTTATAAAGTAGTTATGGGGCGTTATACGCACCTAGGTCATTGCCTGTAGAGTTTCTTGAATTTCCGTCAAGATCACTAATTGGATTTGTATTGGTCCCTTTTTGATTAATAGAGGAGGTATTATTGGTGTGAAAGTCCCAAAATAATGGATCGCTAAACCCTGGGTCAAGTGCCTTCCAGCATGATGTGTAAAATAAACTATTTGAGACTGGATCCTCAGATTGAATCAAACTGTTGATGAATTTGAAATTAGGAATTGATCCACCGACATAAATTCTACTTAAAGTGTCAATAGCAATTTCATTTTCATTGTTTCCGTATATTATACTATTCTTGAAAATAGCCTTAGAAAATGGCCTTGAATAAGTTGTGTTGCCAGATTCATAATAATCTTTAAGAGCAAATAAAGCAGAGTTTCTTTGGGAAGGCCAATAGTTCCCAAAAGTACAATGATCAAAGAATAGACTTCCCCCAATTGAAAGAAAGCAACTGTATGAACCAGCATTGCCAAAAATACAACTGTTGGCATAAACATTCCCTCCTTGTGTAACGATGGCGGCAAATGAGGAATTATCTATTCTTACATTTTCCAATATTACAGAGTCCTGTCCTTTTAAGGTGTCTACTTGAATCCCAATGGTTGCATTTTTTATTTTAGCATATTCAATTTTACTATTTTGTGGCGCGAAAAAGTAAATGCCTCTCCATTGCCCTGCAACACTATCGGCATTGGATAAAATAAAATCTTCTGTTCTGGATTGTTCAAATGTAACTTCATTACCTAAGGAGCCTTGAACGAGTAAAGAACTTTTGTATACATATAATAATGAATTATTGAAAGCATGAACTTTAGTACCGCCTGGAATAGTTAATGTTTGAGCGGAATCAACAGCAAGGTAATTGTAAATAACATGTGGTTTATCATTCTGCCATGTTGTACTGCTTGTGATAACCTCATTTACATGAAAATAGGCATCTTGTCCAAAAGCATTCAAAATCACGGATTGTTCATTTCCATTAGCGTAGAAATTTATTTTATCTTCCACAATCATTGGTGTTGTGCCGTTATTGGGATCTATTGTCACTTCAACAAAGACAAAGATGCTATCTTCTCCTGGGATTTCTATGTTTTCAAAATTTGTTCCTGCAAATCCATTTACATTAATTCTAAACATGGACGAAGTACCTTGTTCTAGATTAATATTGGAAATATTAATTGTTTTTTTAGCGTTATTGTAGATCTTAAATTTTTTGGTTGTAGAACCTATTGTGGTAAATAAGGTATCAAAAAGAACCGTATCCTCAGAAAATGTTACATTTGATGTGGTGTCAAATACATTCTTATCTCTCCTACAGTTGAACATCAAAGCCGTAAGAAAAAAAAGAAAGGTTATAAATAGAATTGGTTTTTTCATCTGAAACATTAGGCAAAAGTATTAACCTTATTTTTATAAAAAAATTGTTAAGAGGTTAAATTAATTTTTAAATGGAAGCAACCGTTCGAAGAAAATGTTGTTCTTTGTAGTATCAACTAAAAATGAAAAAATGAAAAAAACTATACTTACTATTTGTGCTGTGACTTTTGCGCTATCTAGTTTCGCTCAAGCTAATTTCACTGATTTAAATCCTGATGAGGTTGTGAATGCAACTTATGCAGGAGAATCATACTTAATAGACATAGATGGAGATGCATCACCTGAGTTGGCTGTTTTTGGATTGAAAAAGGATACTACGTATACGGGGTTTGCAATTACTATGACTGGTATTGCTATCAATACTCTTGGTAATACAGAGATTGTAGGTAGACAAGAGGCGCTTGGAGGTGAAACTGTCCTTGTGGCTGATTCCCTAAATACAGGTGATGATATTGACGGTACTTTGTCTTATGTGAATTCTAATACTGCTGCCATATTTCCAGGAGTAGGACTTGGTGCGCAAGATAATTATGGCTTCGCTTCAATAGGTCAATTTTCTGGCGTTGGAATGAAATATTTTGGAGTGAAATTTGAGATTAACAGTGTTGTTCATTATGGATGGGTAAGAATTGCTATATCAGCTGGTTCGGAAGTTGGAACTATTGATAGTTATGGTTATGAAGCCACTCCTGGTGTAGCTAGTGTAGCAGGTAAGCAAGGGACAGTTTTTGCTGCTGTAGAGGAAAATTTTGACGAATTAAAGATTTACACCTATAACAACAATTTATATGTTCAAGATTCAGAAAATGGACAAGTTGAAGTTTTCAATGTTATAGGAAATAAGATGACTTCTTTTAATTCCAATGGAACTTCAGTTACGTCTATAGCAGATTATCCTACAGGAATTTATTTAGTGAATTATACTAAAGGAAATATTACAAAAACATTTAAGGTGATAAAATAAATCGAAATAACCATTTGCTTAAAAGGTGTGTACAGTTTGTATGCACCTTTTTTTATGGTATAACTTTATCGGCATATGTGCTTGCTAATTCAAAAGAACAACTGTTTTTTTTGATAATGCGTTTTCTGTGCTTAGCAACTAGGTTGTAAATAGCATCTCTAAGTGGTCTAGGAATGATTTTAAACACGAAAAGCAGAGGGTATAACTTGTTCAGAGACTTACATAATTGAAGCACAGCATTGCTTCTAACGTAGACTTTATTGTTTTCTATATAAATTAATGTGTCTTCAGGAGAATCAGTAATTTTATGATATTGAATGAGTTGCTCTCCGGATTCGCTCTGACTAGAGCAAACAAAAATGTCATGATCTCTTGATCTCTTCAAGATAAACAAAACACTTTCATTGCAGAAAGCACAATCACCATCGAATATGACTATTTTTTTTGTCATTCTTTAATGAACTTTCTAATCATTGTTTGAGAGGGTGTGTGTATTTTTATCAGATAAATACCTTGCGCCAATTTGTTAATTTGAATTTGATTAGTTTGACCGCCAGAAATTACTGTTTTGCCAAATGTGTCTATCACTTCATAAGTTAAAATTAACTCATTGCTTTTTACGTTTATCAACTCTTTAGCTGGATTAGGGTAAATAGATAATTCATTTTTTTGAATTTCATTTACAGAGATTGAATTATCGCTCGTACCATAAAAAATAGACAGCCCACCTCTTTCATTACCAACTATCAAATCTGGAATGGTGTCATTATTTAACATGCCTATTGTCGGAGAGGAGTTTGTTCCTACATTAATAAGACTAACTAAAGTGTCTACGATGTTGAAGCTTCCCTGGAGATTATTGTCAATGTTATTGTAATGAAATATTTGTCCTCTTTCACTACCAACGAATGATTGTGTTACTCCTTGATTGTTTCTAAAAAAACATGGAGAACTGTTGCCTACTGTTGTCCACCAAACACTTACGTCCACGTCACCTAGGCTTTCGTCTTGGATTCTAAATAGTGGATTAGTTGATGTTCCTATATTTTTCAAATAATTTAATGTAGCGTTTTCTTCTCCTATTATTAAGTCTAATAATCCATCAGCATTAATATCAAATAATTGAGGTTTGGCAGCGTAGCCTACATCTATTACAGCTGCATTATCATCTTCTAATTGTGCAATTGAAAGAGAAAGTGTCATTGCGGATAGTGTATTAGAAGAGTTTTCTAAATAAGCTAGTTTTCCTTCGTGATTACCAACTATCATGTCAATGTCTCCATCATTGTCTAAGTCACCAAACGTAGGAGATAACCCTTGCCCCAGTCCCATCGTTGAAAGGTTGCCGAAGTCATCTGTAATCCAAGTGAATTCTGGTGTCGAAACAGTTCCTGTATTTTCAAATAATGCAATTTTAGATTCGTAATTATCTACAAAGCCAAGGTCAAAATATCCGAAATTCCCAACAAAAAGATCCAGTAAACCATCGTTGTTATAATCAAAAAGCACTGGGTGAGCATTGTCGCCAACTTCTATCATTTCGTCCTGCATCCAGTCATTTTTTATGTGTGCAAATACGGGCGAAGAATTAGTCCCATAATTTTTATATAACCAAGAACTTTTAAAGTTCTCCGCTTCATTATCTGTGTTAGGTGAAAAAATTAAATCACGGACACCATCTTGATCCACGTCTTCGTAAAAACTAGCAGGGAATAATTGAAGATCCACGGCCTGTGTGCCCGTTGGGAAAGCAGTGTCTTGCGAAACCATTGAAGTATTCATGTTTGGTCCTTTGTTGTCGTTGTATAGAGCAACAATGTTTTTGAAACTTACATCTCCTAATAATAAATCTCTTACACCATCGTTGTTCATATCTAGTGAAAGAACGGTGGAACCGCTGTGTTTAACTCCTTTAGGAGAGGATACATTTGATGTGCAAGTATCATAAAGGATACATTTGTTTGTTGCAAATCCAGTTTCTAGAAAGTGCCCCCAACAAGTGTTTGCTGTTTCAAACTTCAAGGAGTCACATCCAAATCCCAATTCCATTGAAAGATTTTGGTGGTATTCCATGCGTGAACCGATTATACCAAAGGTAAGAACGTCTAAGTCTCCATCTCCATCAACGTCATTTATATCTGGAATATCCACTTTGCTTACATATAAATTGGCAACTGTCCCGCCTAATAAAGAGGAGAAAACATATGGGTCTGAGACAAATTCAAACTCCAAACCAGCTGCAGTAGATATGTTTTTCCATACGCCAATCCCACCAGAAACATAACTGAAAATATCTTTTTTACCATCACAATTATAATCTCTTAATAAAACCCAATATTCTAGATGAGGGAATCGTTTTGCGTATTGAGGCTGGAAAGACCATTTATTATTTACACCGTCCCAAATAAATGTAAGAATAGTATTGCCAGTTCTATCAAAGATCAATAAATCTTCATCACCGTCATTATTTAAATGGATTTTAGATACTTGGATGGAATTCATGCCACCTACCCATGGATTTTCCATGTTTTGTCCATTTTTTATCACCTCAATGGAGTCTTTTCGTTCAAAATAGTATCTACCATTCACCTGACTTTGAGAAAAGAAAGGGAGTAGAAGAAAAAAAATAAGGAATAATGTGGGTTGCTTCATTTCTCTAAAAATAGGTCTGAGTCTACAATTGGTTGTATACTATCATACAAATATAACTAGAAAAATGGCTTTTAAGTATTGTCACTTTTTTTTTTGAATAAAATAATGTTGGTTATAAGGATTTGAAATTCTATATTTGCAGCCCGAAATTTTTATGAAATTAATTAAATACTATATAAATGCGTAATAGAAGTGCAATTTGGGTTTTTACGATACTTTTGACTTTGGCATGTTTGTATCAACTGTCTTTATCATGGGTGACTGGAGGCATAGAGAAAACAGCTAAGAATACAGCTGTATCAAAGCTTGAAGAGATAAAAGCTGATCTTGGAGATCAAGTAGTTTTAGGTAGAGATACTTTGTGGATAGGTGCAGAGGGTTTAACTCCTAGACAGGAGTTGGATGTAATATCTTATTACGAAGCACAGTATATTTCTGAGCACGCGGATGATCCAGTATATCCAGTTTTAGGTCTTTCATACAAGAAGTGTAAGAACCAACAGTTAACAAAAGGATTGGATTTGCAAGGAGGAATGAGTGTAACACTTGAGATTTCAATCCCTGAGTTGGTTAAGAAAAAAGCCGCTAACTCTCCTACACCTCAGTTTCAAGAGACTTATAAAGTAGCTTTGGATAAGTATAGAGCTGGTGAAGGTGATGATTTCGTTGAGTTGTTCTTTGATACTTATAATGAAGGTCCGTATAAGAATGAGAAAATGAAATTCTTTGCTGTTGCTGCTGCAACATCTGGTGAATTTACAATGGAGATGTCTCAAGATGAGGTAAAAGCAAAACTTCAAAAGCAAGCGGAAGGTTCAATCGAATCTGCTAAAACAGTTATTGAGCAACGTGTAAATAGATTTGGTTTAGGTCAAATTATTATTCAAACCGAACCACTTTCGGGAAGATTACATATCGAAATACCAGGAGCCAAAGACAAAGAAGGTGTTAGAAACATGCTTCAGTCTCAAGCTAAATTGGAGTTCTGGAATGGTTATGATAAGAGTTTGCAAGATGCATTTCTTCAAATAGATTCACAACTTAAAGGTTCTAAAACGAAAGAAGTTGTAGAAACTGTAAAAGAAGATGTTGCTGATTCTACTTATTTGACTGAAGAGTTACGACCATATATTCGTCCTGATTTCGTAGCGGCTGATTCATTGGATTTGGCCAAAGTTGAAGAGGCGAAAAAAATAATTGCAGATGCTAAAGCTTTAGCAGAAATGACAGAGACTCCTGTTGAAGAAACTGTTGATTTAGAAGGAGGAAACGAAAAAGCGATTTTAGATGGTAAATTCGTATTTACACAAACGCCATCAGGGAATTCATTTTCACCGAATGTTGGTTATGCAGTAAGTTCAAAAGATACGTCTTTCATATCTATAACTTTAGCAAGTGAATTAGCGCAGAATAATTTCACTGAAGAAGTTAAGTTTTTCTGGTCATACAAACCAGAAGTAATAGATGAAAAAAATAAAGATGATAAGCATTTTATTTTATATGCGGCTAAAAGCAATTTAGATAACCCTAACAGTATTACCGGTGACGATATTAAATCGGCAGCTTATTACACATTGCCTTCGGATAAAGGAAGCGGAATGGCTGTAACATTGAAATTCCATAACGATAATGGAGCAGTTGATAAATGGGCTGATTGGACTGGAAGTTCAAAAGGGAAATTCGTAGGAATTACTTTGGATAATGTGGTTTATTCATTCCCAGTTATTAATGATGCCATTACTGGAGGTAATACAGAAATTTCAGGTAACTTCTCTTTTGAAGAAGCGGAGCAATTAGCAGCAATTCTAGAGGCAGGTGCTTTGCCTGCGCCAGCAAGAATCGCAGACGAAGCGGTAATTGGAGCAACGTTAAGTTCTGAAAATATCAATAAAGGAGTTTGGAGTTTTGTTATCGCTTTAATTTTAGTATTGATATATATGTCATTTTACTATGCTAAAGCAGGAGTTGTTGCTTCGATTGCATTAGTTGCTAACTTGTTCTTTATTATTGGAACATTGGCTAGTTTAGGAGCAGCATTAACATTACCTGGTATTGCAGGTTTGGTTCTTACTATCGGTATGTCGGTAGATGCAAATGTTCTTATTTTCGAAAGAATTAGAGAGGAGTTAAGAAATGGTAAAATGCCTAAACAAGCAATTGCTGATGGTTACAAAGCGGCATACTCTGCTATTTTGGATTCCAACATTACTTCTTTATTAACTGCGATTATTTTAGCATATTTTGGTTCAGGTCCAATTCAAGGATTTGCTACAACATTGATTATTGGTGTGTTCTCTTCACTGTTCTGTTCAATCTTTATAACAAGATTAATTTTCTCTCATATGTCTGATAGAAAAATGAACATTACTTTCTCTACAACATTCTCTGAAAAAGTATTCAAAAATGCTAATTATGACTTCATGAAAGGAAGAAAGAAATATTACTTTATTTCTGGAGCAATTGTAATTGCTGGTATGATTTCATTGTTCTCTGTAGGAATGGACAAGAGTGTTGAGTTTACTGGAGGTAGAAGTTATACTTTCTCTTTCTCTGAAGCACCTAAACAAGATGAATTAAGAGATGCGGTAGAAAAGTACTCTATTGAAGAAGAAGGTGGTAAAGGTGTTACTCCAGTGGTTAAACAAGTGAACGGAGATACTCAGTACAATATTTCTACTAACTATTTATATGGTTCTGCTTTAGATACAGAGCATGCATCAGCACAAGTTGATTCAGTTCTAACCTTGGCTCTAAATGATTTAGGATACTATGCAACGGATAGCGATGAGGTTATTAATGGTTCAGTGACTAAAACTTTTAATAGAGAAAGTCAAAGATCGGTGTCAGCCTTAATTTCTAATGAGTTAATGTTTAACTCTTTTGTAGCAATTGCATTATCATTACTAGTAGTTTTCTTATATATCGGATTTAGATTTAGTAGATGGCAGTATGGTTTAGGTGCATTGATTGCTATGTTCCACGATGTAATGGTTGTATTGGGAATCTTCTCAATACTTTATGCTTTGAAAGTGCCATTGAATATTGAGATTGATCAGGCATTTATCGCAGCTATTCTTACTGTGATTGGTTACTCTATTAATGATACCGTGGTAATTTTTGATAGAATTAGAGAGTTTATTGGGCTTCACAAAAGAGATGATCAAAATACAGTGATTAATGCTGCATTGAATACAACGTTGTCAAGAACAATTAATACCTCATTAACAACGTTTATGGTGTTATTAATTATCTTCCTATTCGGTGGAGATGGTATTGCTGGATTCTCATTAGCGTTATTAATAGGGGTTGCGGTAGGAACGTATTCTTCTATCTTTATCGCTGCACCTTCTGTGGTTGAGTTTACAAAAAACTTAATGCCGGTAGCAAAATCAACTGAAAAGAAAAAATAGAGTCTTATAGACAATTTGTAAAAGGCCATCAAGCATTGTTTGATGGCCTTTTTTGTTGTTTTATTGTAGCAGTTATAGTCATTGTACATTGCCGGTATAAAGGTCCACGAATGACATCTAATTGTATTTATTGCTTCATTTTTGATGGAATAATGTAGATTTGTAGCATCACAACAAAAAATATACAGTTATTAACATGCACAAAGTAAGTGAAGACAATACCTTAAAACCTTGGCAAAATAAGATGCATGAGGTTATCTATGAGGCAGATACCCCCAGTGGAAAGTTGTTTGATATTGTTCTTCTATTTTTAATTGTGGTGTCAATAGTTGTTGTAATGCTGGAGAGTGTTCCTTCTATTTTTTCTAAACATGGCGATGAATTAGAGTTGGTAGAATGGATAATTACTATCCTTTTTACTATTGAATTTATTGCTCGTTTGGTTTGTATTAAAAAGCCATTTAAATATATTTTTAGTTTTTATGGGATAGTTGACTTACTATCGCTTTTACCAAGTTATTTAGGTTTATTCATTTCTGGGTCACAGTCTCATTCATTGGCTGTAATTAGATCTTTAAGACTGCTAAGAATTTTCAGGATACTAAAACTGGCAAGGTATATTGGAGAAGCTAATTTGTTGATTAAGAGTTTAAAAGCAAGTAGACCTAAGATTTTAATTTTTATGTTCTTTGTATTGAGTGTTACATTTATTTTAGGTACTGTAATGTATATAGTTGAGTCAGAAGAATCTGGGTTTACGAGTATTCCAATGAGTATTTATTGGGCTATTGTAACATTAACCACAGTTGGGTATGGAGATATTGCTCCTATAACCCCCTTAGGACAGGCTATAGCTTCATTTATTATGATAACTGGTTATGCGGTAATTGCTGTTCCTACTGGAATTGTTTCTGCAGAAATAGCTAAGCAGGAGATAAAAAAAACGGTATCAACTCAAGCATGTCCTTCATGTTCGCTTGAGGGGCATGATGTGGATGCAGTTCATTGTAAGTACTGTGGAGCTAAATTGTAGTAAGAAATAGTAAAAAAAAGCGGAAAAACCTTTGTAGATTGTAAAAATGAATTATTTTTGCAGTCCGTTTAGAAATAAGAAACCTGAGGGTAGGTATTAAAAAGATATTACAATGAGCAAAAGAACATTTCAACCATCGAACAGAAAGAGAAGAAACAAACATGGTTTCAGATCGAGAATGGCTACCAAAAATGGTAGAAAAGTAATTAACGCAAGAAGAAGAAAAGGGAGAAAGAGAGTTACTGTTTCTGACATCCCAATGCACAAAAGATAATAAATAGAGATTTTCACTATTTAAAAAACTCCATCTTTATAAGGTGGAGTTTTTTTGTGCCCTATATTCTGCTTCTGATATTTCTATCCAAATGTCATCTTTGCAATTAAGCATATCTTGGATGCGCAAAAATTCTGGATACTGTTTTGCTTCTATGGAATGTAAAAATGCTTTAGAACCAATAAATGATATTTCTTCAAATCTATTCTCATTGATAAGCTTGAAAAAGGTGTTAGAGTTCTTATATTTGCGATAAGCGGGAAACATAATCTATAAATTATTTGATTATGTAAATATACCTAATACTTCATAATTATGGATGCAATAGTACTTTGGAAAAATGCTCAAACTCAAATTGAATCAGGAGACCTTAATGGTGCGTATGCAACGCTGTGTGCTGCACTTGAAATGCAACCCGATAATCCAGATATTATTTCTGAAAGAGCAGTTGTTATTTTTCATTTAGGAGATATGGATAGGTCACTAAAAGAATTAGATAAGTGTGTTGAATTGGAACCCAAAAATCCATATCGATATGCCAGTAGAGCCTATATTAAGGCTAATATGAAAATGTTAGATGAAGCAATCGATGATTATGAAATTTGTGTAGAGTTAGATCCTAATGATCCAATTGCATATAATAATTTAGGCTTGTTGCTGGAAACTAAAGGAAGAATGACAGCAGCTAAAAGAAATTTTTCAAAGGCAGAGGAATTGGAATCATTGCTTAAAGATAGAGGAGTTGGTTTGTCTGAAAATGAAGATGTAGAAGAGGTAGAGATTGAAAGTGAAGTTATTGATAATTCTGAAGTTGAGATAACACCGGAAAATAAGGAAATAACTGATGATGAAAATTCATGGAAAATTGCCAAAGATGTCTTCACAAAGAAGTCTGTCTTTAAAGAGTATTGGTCATTTGTAATGAATGGTTTTAAATTTAAAGAAGACGATAAATAACCAAATGCATGGAAAGCACCTTTGTTAGAGAGATTAGTAAAAAAATAATTGAAATTCACGGAGAAGATAATTTACGAAATGTATTGGTGATTATCCCTTCTCAAAGGATTGGACTGCATCTTAAAAAAGAATTTGCAGAGCAGTTCTCTGGTACAAGATGGCTTCCTGAAATTACCTCAATTGATAATTTTGTCACTAAATTAAGTGAGCAAACCCCAGTTGATGAGTTAGATGCTGTTTTTGAATTGTACCTATCTTATATTAAGGTTTTTGAAAAGCCAGATGATTTTGATACTTTTTTGACCTGGGGAAAACAGATTTTGAATGATTTTGGGGAGATTGATAAATACTTGTTAGAGTCAAAAGATGTTTTTCAGAACCTTCAAGCAATTAAAGAAATAGAAGCTTGGAGCTTTAACGCTGAAGAATTGACAGAGACTCAAAAAAAGTTTATGGAGTTTTGGGAAAAACTTGGTGAACTTTATCAACACTACAATGAAGATCTGGCAAGTAAAGGATTATGTACTAAAAGTAGTGTTTATAAAAAAATAGCATTGGATCCGATTACTTATTTCTCAAAACTAAATTTTGAAAAGATATATGTTGTAGGATTTAATGCGCTTTCTCTTTCAGAAGAAACAATGTTTAAGTATTTAGTTAATGCTAAACAGTGTGAAGTTATCTGGGATGCAGATTCTTTTTATCTTAACGATAAGGAACAAGAAGCTGGTAATTTTATTAGAAAGTATTTAGGTTGGTCTCAAGCAAAAAAAGAGAATTTTTCTAATGGGATTATTTCTAATACTAAGGAGATTCATTTGCATGCCGCTAATTCTAATATTGGTCAAACTTTAGTAGCATCCGAGATATTGAGTGAAGATGTTGCTTTTAGTACTAAAAAAAGTGCGTTGATTTTTTCTGATGAAAGTCTTTTAAGACCAATGCTTAATGTGTTGCCAAAAGGCATAGATAAAATGAACGTTGCAATGGGGTATCCATTGAATGCATCTAATTCATACTCCTTGTTAGATCAGATTTTTTCTACCTTGAAAAATGTAGAAAGATATAAGCAGAAAAGTAGTTTGTATTACAAGGATTTTGAAAATATATTTCATCATGAATTAATTCAATTATTGCTTGAAAATAAAAAGATTGACTTATCAAGTATTGAACACAAAATAAATAAGGAAAACTACACATACCTTCCCAAAAAAATCATAACGGATGCCTTAGATAAACATGCATATTTGTTTGATGTTTTATTTTATCGAAGTAATGCCGATATGGCTTTTTTGTTAAATAAAGTGGTATATCTTTTTGAAGAAATTAGAGATGTTTTGTTGGATTTAAATGTTGACATTATTGAAAAGGAAGCGGTGTTAGTTATATTGTCCAATTTGAAGAAACTATCTGTTGTACTCACAAAACATCCATTTGTAAAGTCTCCTGAGAGTATTTTACAAATGGTTAAGCAGTTAATAAGAACGGGGAAAGTATCATTTTTTGGAGAGCCCTTGCAGGGCTTGCAGGTGTTGGGACTACTGGAAACTAGAGGTTTAGATTTTGAGAATTTAATTTTGCTTTCATGTAATGAAGAAATATTGCCTGTTGCTAGTTACTCTCAATCTTTAATGCCATACGATTTGAGAAAATATTTTGGATTACCAACAAAAGATGATAAAGAGGCAATGTTTGCTTACTACTTTTATAGATTATTGCAAAGGTCTAAGAATATCCATTTGATTTTTAATGATGGTGCGCCAGATGGTATGTCTACCAATGAGATTAGTAGGTATTTATTACAAGTTCAAAATGAATTAGAGAGTGATCGTGTTAAAATTATATCTCATGCTAATATTAGCGAAGAAAAGTTTATAGAAATTGATGCTTTTAAAGCAGTTGCTGGATCTGAGGATATTCAGAAACGAGTTAAACATTTTTTAGAACAAGGATTGTCGGCTTCGGCAATTAATACATTTAATAAATGCCCGAGAGATTTTTTCTTTAGTTATTTGTTGCGTCCCAATGAAGCAGATAAGGTGGAGGAGAATATTGAGTCTAGCACTTATGGGACAATTGTTCATGAAGTATTAGAAGAACTTTATAGTGTTGATGATGGACTCATCACGTTATCGTTAATTGAAGATATGCAACAAAATTTTGAAGAAGTACTAACTAAGCATTTCTTTGATGTATTCCCAAGTGGCAACTTTAAATCTGGTAAAAACTTACTTCAATTTGAAACAGCTAAATATGCCATATCACAATTTTTAAAAGCAGAAAAACAGTTTGTCAAGGAGCATGGCGTGATTAAAATATTGGGTCTTGAAAAAACTTTCAAAAAGGAAATAACCTGTCAAACACCCTATGGTGAAATGAAATTTAATTTGAAGGGTAATATTGATAGGATTGATAAAATTGGAAATACTATCAGGATTATAGATTACAAGACGGGAAAAGTAGATGACCATTTGGTATTTAAAAGTAATATGAAGTCTATGTATTCATATTCTATGCAATTAATGGTTTATTTATATCTATTTTCTGGTAATGAGGGAGGTGCTGAGATTCAATCTGGGATAATGTCCATGAAAGATATCGGAGCAGGTGTTCAAGTGTTAAAAATGGATACTAAAGACGAAGATGGGATTAGAAATTTTGACGATGAATTGAAAATGAGTTTCGAAAGTTATATTCAAAGTTTTGTCTGTGAATTGTTAGAGTCGGAATATGAACATAATGAAAGCAGTAAGTATTGTAGTATGTGCTAAAATGAAAAATCCCAAGTTCGGGTAAACTTAGGATTAATCTTGCAAGGAAATATAAAACCAGTAAAAACAAGAGGTAGCATTCTCATTGTTCTTGCTTAAATGACGTATGAAGGTCGTGGATGGTTGCCTAACTATTATTTATTTTTTTTAGAAAACTTATATCCAACACCTCTAACAGATTGGAAATAAGAGTGTTTTCCTGTTTCAAATATTTTTCTAAAAGATAAAATTACATTGTCAATTGTTCTGGTATTCGGTACGGTGTCATATTGCCATACCTTTTGAAGAATTTCTTTTCGACTCACTACCACATTTTCATTGTCTAAAAGAAGTTTTAGCAATTTCGCCTGCTTTTCACTTAGTTTTTCAATTACTTCATCATCTTTTGTAACCTCAAATGATTTCAAGTTTATTTTAAAATTTTCAATGGTGTAATCCGAAGTTGATGACTGTTGTTCAGATGTAGAACGTTTCAAAAGACTTTTGATTCTTAAATTAAGTTCTTTCATGTGAAAAGGCTTACCCAAGTAGTCGTCTGCGCCATACTCAAGACCTTCTATCTTGTCTTCAATTTGGTCCCTTGCTGAAAGAATTATTATAGGAGTTTTTTGATCTTCTAATCTTATTGTTTGACAAACATCAAATCCATTTATAAATGGCATCATGACGTCAAGAATGATTAAATCAATTTTAGAATTTTGATGAATTTCAATTGCTTTTTTACCATCATATGCCGATAATACCTTGTGTCCTTCTAATTCGAGATTGAGTTTAATAATGTCGTGTAAAGATTTTTCATCTTCAGCTAAAAGAATATTCATAGTGTTTCACAATTTCAATTTATTGCAAATGTACGTGGTATTTTGCGTTGAAAGAAATATTTGGTAATATCCTTGTAATTAGCTAATTTGGTCGACTAGTCAATAAACCAATAAACAAATATTATATTATGAAAAAAGTGTTTACACTATCTCTGATGTCACTTTTAGTGAGTGTTTCAGTAGTTGCTCAATCAGAAGTAAAACCTATTTCGGAAAAAACTAAATCGGAGGCTGTAATTAAGCCAATCATCAAAGTGGATAAGTTAAAGATGAAGCCTATTAAACTGGAGAATGCAAGAATAAATAACGCTACTCAACCTGTAAAAAGGGAAGAGGAAGTTAAGTCAATAGAAACCAATCAGAAATAACCAACTAATATGAAAAATTTTACAAAACAAATTTTGGCTGTATTGCTGTTTTGTTTGTTTGGCTTTTCTTCTTATTCGCAATTAAGCCAAGGAGGAACGCCTTACACAAAAACACATGCAGTTCAAGCAAAGGCAGTATTACCAATTGAAATACTACCTAAGCCGATCATGGCGGATATAGTTCAAACAGATTTAGTGAATGATGCATTAAGCAAACCATATAGAGTCGGAATTAACTACCCAGTAAATTACAATGTTGTAAATTCTGGAACTTGGGAAACAACTTCAGATGGAGGATCTCTTTGGAGGTTGAGAATTAGTATGGAAGATGCAAAGGCAATTTCTATTAACTATCATAACTTCTTTATCCCTGATGGTGGAAAAGTATTCTTATATAATGAACTTGAAAACCATGTAATTGGTGCTTTTACGTCTGCTTACAATTATGAGAACCAAATTAGAGCTACTCAAATGATTGAGGGGTCTACAATTACAATTGAGTATTATGCACCTGCTGGTGTGGCTGAAACTCCAATCATTGAATTGAAAGAAGTGGTTTACTATTATAGAGGTGTGGAAGAGTTTATAGCTCCTTATATGAACAAAGATGCTAATTTAGTTCAGGAAAAAGCAATGAGTTGTGAAGTTGATGTTGCATGTTCGGAAAGTTCTGGATGGGGAGAGCAAGTTGATGCAGTAGTACATTATGTATTCTCGCAAGGTGCAAATTCATATGTATGTTCAGCAAGTATGATTAATAACACAGCGCAAGATTGTACACCGTATATACTTACTGCATGGCATTGTGGTGAACCTGATGCGGGCGATAATATTAGTACATGGACATGGTATTGGAACTATCAAAAGACATCTTGTTCTACAGGAAACTTAAATTCTTCAGATCCAAGTAAAGGAAGTCAATCTATGACTGGAGGGACAGTTGTTGCATCTTCTGGAAATGGAACCCTTTATAACCCTCCTGGAACAAGTCAAGTTGCTGGTTCAGATTTTTATTTAGTAGAATTAAACTCAATTCCTCCAGCTTCGTATAATGCATTTTACGCAGGGTGGGACAGAACTGAAAATGGTTCAAATTCTGGTGTTGGAATACATCATCCAGCTGGATCAGCTAAGAAAATATCTACCTATACTACTACTCTTCAAGATGGAAACTTCAACCAAGCAGGGGCAACAACTCACTGGAGTGTTTTATGGGCAGCAACTACGAATGGTAATGGTGTTACTGAAGGAGGTTCTTCAGGATCGCCTATTTTTGATTCAAATGGAAGAATCATTGGTCAATTATCTGGAGGAGGATCAGCATGTACCGTAGGTGGTGCTGGAACTGGAACAGGTCCAACTGTTAGAGATGTGTATGGTAAAATGTTTTACAACTGGGATCAATGTGGTACTGCTGCCGCAGCTCAATTAGCACCTTGGTTAGATCCTACTAATTCAGGAGTGACATATTTAGATGGCGCGTATGAGCCTTGTAATGCATCTATTTCACCTACATGTAATATTAATGCTAGTTCAACCTCAATCACTGTAGGTGGAACAGTTACTTTTTCAGATGGTTCATCTGGTAATCCTACTTCATGGTCTTGGAATTTTGATAACACTTCTCAAGGTGGAGTTACACCAAGTACAGCAAATACACAAAACCCAGGAACTGTTACTTACAGTAATGTTGGAACATACGAAGTTGAATTGACTGCAACAAATGCAAATGGAAGTTGTACTTCTACAGAGACTATTACTGTAGCCGCATTTTCTGGATGTGATTCTATAATGAATATTGTTGATACAAATTCCTTAGGAATCTATGGAACTACTTCTGGTTTTATTACTGGAACCAATGAATATGGTGATTTAGCCAAGGCCGAAAAATATTCAGGATATACAGGGACACACGTTACTGGTTCTGATATGTATTTTGTAGGAGGCCAAGATGGTGGTAATGGAGCTACGGTTGATGTTACGGTATGGGCTGATAACGCAGGTTTACCAGGAGCAGTTTTAGGAACAGGATCATATTCTTTATCCGCAATTGTTTCTGCAATGGCTTCTAATAATAATCAAGGATTGTTTTACCTTCCTTTGGATCAACCTGCTTTAGTTAATGGAAATGATTTTTATATTGGAGTAGACTTTTCGTCATTTGGCTATGGTGACTCTTTAGGTATTTTTTCTAAATATGCCAGTGTTTCGACACCAGCAAACTCTGCTTATGAGCAAAACTCTGCTGGAGTTTGGACAGATATGTCAACCGCTTGGGGTGGAGGAGATTGGTCTATGTTTATGTCAGCTCATATTACAGATTCACCGGTTTCAGGTTCTGCAGCAGTGTCTTCATCCACAGTTTGTACTGGTTCTCCTGTTGATTATTCTTTTACAGGGAGCAATGTTACAGGTCAAACTTGGTATACGGCTGGTACACCAGCGACTGCTACTACAGCTAATGTCTCAGTAACTTATAGCACTCCCGGAACTTATATGGCATATTTGGTTTTGGATGGACCATGTGGAGGAAGTTATATCGACAGTGTTGAAGTGGTTGTTACTGATGGACCTACTGTTGCGTCTTCTTCTACAAATCCAACGTGCGCTGGTAATGATGGAACAATAACATTAACAGCTACAGGAGGTACAGCACCTTATACTTATAGTATTGATGGAGGAACTTCTTTTGTAAGTTCAAATTCATTTACTGGTTTGTCTGATGGAGCATACAGTATTGTTACTCAAGATGCCAACGGATGTCAAGGAACAGATGCTGTAACTTTAACCGCTGGAGGTGCTGCTATTGCAGTAACAACTTCAGATACTGATCCTTCGTGTGGAAACGCTGATGGGCAAATTGCAGTTTCAGCAACTGGAGGAACAACTCCTTATACTTATAGTATTGACGGAGGAACTACTTTTGTTAGTTCTGGTACATTTACTAGTTTGCCGGTTGGCTCTTACGATGTAGTGGTGGAAGATGCGAATGGATGTCAAGGTACCGTTACCACGGCTTTAAGTAACACAGGAGGTCCATCAGTTGCAGCAATTGGAACAGATGTTTCTTGCAATGGATTAGGAGATGGAACAATTACAGCTACAGGAACAGGAGGAACAGCTCCTTATACTTATAGTATTGATGGAACAAGTTTTGTTTCTTCAAACACTTTCAATTCTGTTAGCGCAGGAGCTTATACTGTTTATATTCAAGATGCTGGTGGATGTCAATCCACTTCTACTGTTACTATTGCAGAACCCACAGCGATAACTCATACAGTTTCAATAGTTGATGCATCATGTGGATCTTCTACGGGAAGTATTTCTGTAGCGGCTACTGGAGGTCAAACACCATATACGTATTCTTTAGATGGTACTAGTCAAAGTAATGGTACTTTCTCTGGGTTGGCAGGTGGTTCATACACTGTTCAAGTGACAGACGCAAATGGATGTACCTCTTCAATGACAACGGAAACTGTTAATGGAGGAACCGCTCCTTCAATTACTACTTCAATTAGTGGAGAAACTTGTATGAATTCAAATGGAGAGATATCTATTTCTGCTACGGGAGGAACTACTCCATATAGTTATTCATTAAATAGTGGAACATCACAGTCAACAGGAATTTTCTCAGGATTGAGTGCGGGTTCTTATACTATTGATGTGGCTGATGCAAATGGTTGTTCAGCAAATACTACGGCTACGGTAACAAATACTGGAGGTTTCACGCTAATTGTTAACCCAACAAGTGGTCAAACAGTTTGTGAAGGAAATTCTGCTAATATTAGCGCAAGTGGTGCAGGAACTGGAGCTTCATATCAATGGGATCAAGGTTTAGGATTAGGAGCCTCTCATAATGTTACACCTTCGGTTACAACTACATATTCTGTTGTTGCCACAGATGGTGCAGGTTGTTCTTCAACTGCTTCTACTACTATAACGGTTGAAACAGTACCAACAGTTACGGTTATACCAACCAATCCTTCTATTTGTAGCGGAGAAGTTGTTGATTTAACTGCGACAGGTGCTAGTACATATGTATGGAATACAGGTACCACAGATGCTACCATCTCAGTTTCTCCAACAAACCAAACTACTTATACGGTAATTGGACAAAATGGATCTTGTGCAGGTAGTGCTGTTCAAGTTGTGGTAGGAGTTAATCCTTCGCCAACTGTAAATGCAGGATCTGATGTAATTAATATTCCAGTAGGAGGAACAGTTAATTTTAATAATTCTGGATCTAACGCAACTTCATACAATTGGAATTTTGGAGATGGACAATCATCTACAACTGGTTTTGTGGCGCATACATATAATGTGCAAGGAACTTATACAGTTGTGCTAACGGGAACAATTGGTTCTTGTACTGCTACAGATGTCATCACTATTAATGTTGGTGTGACTGGAGTTGATCAAGTTACCTTGGAAAATTCAGTTAATGTTTATCCAAATCCAAATGCTGGTTTATTTAACTTGAAGTTAGAATTTGCTGAATCGCAAAATGTAGAAATTACTTTGTTTAGTGCAATTGGACAGTTAATTGAAATGAGACAACTTGACAATGTTAATAGTCAAATTGAAACATTTAATATGTCTAGTGAAGCTGAAGGAGTATATTTTATTAGAGTTAAAACTAAAAATGGTACTGTCACTAAGAGAATGACAATTACCAGATAGTATATTCTAAATTTTCTTGAAAGGGGGATACTTCCATTTGGATGTATCCCCTTTTTATATTTCAAAACATTACATTTGTGTAAAATTGATATATGAAAATATTTGTTGAACAAATTGTCGTTGATCAAGGAATCTTAGTTTATTCCAATTTCTTTAAATTTACCGATAGTGAAGACGAGGAAGGAAATGACTTTGAATATGATTTTGAAGGAATCTATGGTAATGTAGATAATATTCAAACTACAATTCTAAAGTTGTATGGCACTCAGGGGTTGGTTAAGATATTTACTTATTTCGCAGAAGGTAGGCAAGATTTAATGACTTTTGAAAGTCTTGAATTTGAAGAAGGATCACCTATAAAAGATATGGTATCAAAACTTGTGTCTGGTATAAAAACTAAAGATTTTACTCCTGTCAATGATATAATTGAACCAAGAACGTTGAAGCCAGTTGTTGAGCAACCCACAGATTCTATATTTCTCTTGAGTGGTCTTTTAGCGGGGTTACCGTTGAATGAAGATTTAAATGTAATGAGAATGTTGACTAAGGATGTCGTAAAAATTACTGAAGAAGAAAAAAACGGTTGCTTGAATATTGCAAGAAACTTTGGTATTGACGAGAGCGATATAAAACAGTATTTTGGATTTGTTCTAAATGGAAATAAAAAAGTAGTTTTAGTTAGCGAGCATACCTTTTTGTCTTTTACAATCACCAGTGAAGGAATTGTAATTGACTTCCCAGCAAATGAAATTCAGGAAAAAACATTTCTACTTTTTAATAAATATATAAATATTAAAAACGTATCAGTTTTGAAGAAAAGTTTGATATTTGAAACTGAGTACAATAATGTTGCAAAATCTGAAACTAACGAAACATTGCCTAATTATTTAATCTTGTATAATGTTGAAATGGCAAAATTTGAATCAAAAGAAAAATATATAAAATGATCCCCGAAAACATTAATTTAAAATCACTAAATGCCGTCAATGCAGGAACATTGATGGAGAGTTTAGGTATCCAATATACCGAAGTAGGACCAGATTTTCTTAAAGGAACAATGCCCGTAGATGAGAGAACTTTTCAGCCAATGGGATTGTTGCATGGTGGAGCGAATGTTGCATTGGCAGAATCATTAGGCAGCGCAGCTACTTATTTAATATTGGGCACAAAAACACAATATGGGGTATGCATTGAGATAAATGCAAATCATGTAGGGTCTGCTATGGAAGGTTATGTAACAGGAACTGCTAAGTTAATTCATTGTGGAAAAACCACTCATGTATGGAATATTGAGATAAAAGATCAAAACGACAAATTGATTTCTTATTCAAGACTAACCATGATGATTCTAGACAGAAAATAATCAAGGAGTGGCACAAGGATTTTTCTTTTATCAGCAGCCTAATGCAAGTAGCCCAGTTGGTTTTGAAGGCAATTGGGAGTTAATCGAAGATTTGGAGAAATGCAATGATGGTTTTGTAATCTCAACTTTTGATAAGCAGAAGGTGTATTCGATGACTAACGCTGTGGAAGTGATTGTTGGAAAGATTGAAAATCTGAAGTTAGATTTGGCTGATGATATTTCTATCATAGGGCAAGTGGATTATGAAAAATTGATTGCTAACGGAATCGAGTTTTGTAATAATGTAAATGATGGCAAAGTGGTTTTGTCTAGAATTAAAAGACAGAACTTAACAAAACCAATAGATCTTTCGAAGTTCTTTTTGACCTTATGTGATAATTATAAACATGCGTTTAATTATCTATGTCATATTCCTGGAGAGGGAACGTGGATTGGAGCAAGTCCAGAAAAACTTCTTGTAGGAACTGTACCTAATTTTGAGATAGCTTCGTTGGCAGGAAGTAGAAGTGTAGAGAATAGGTTTGAATGGTCCCCCAAGGAAATAAACGAACAAGCGGTAGTGACGACCTCAATAGAAGAATCCTTAAAAGAACTGTCAATAAAGTATAATAAAACTGATACCACCACTATTCAAGCTGGTAATGTAGAGCATCTTTTTACGGGCTTTACAACTGTGGATTGTCAAATTCCATTGACATTAGCAAATAAACTTCATCCAACACCGGCAGTTTCAGGTTACCCAAAGAAGGATGCGCTAACTTTCATTGAACAAATGGAGGGTTATAATCGCGAATTTTACGCAGGCGTAGTTGGTAAGATAGTTAAAGGAAGATATGACCTATATGTCAATTTAAGATGTGCTAAAGTATATGCTGATTGTATCGATTTATATATAGGAGGAGGTGTAACTTCTGATTCCAATCCTTCAAATGAATGGAATGAAACTGAATTTAAATCGAAAACTTTGTTGTCTATCGTTGAAAAATTGTAGAAATTCGCAAAGTGATATCTACAAAAAAATCAGTTCAATATTTGCATAAATTCTGTAAGGATTTAGCGATTCAATCTTGGGTGTTTTCTCCTGGATCTAGAAATGCACCACTTACATTGACGTTTTGTAACGATGAATACTTTAATTGTACATCCATAGTAGATGAAAGGTCAGCGGCATTTATTGCTATGGGGAAAGCTTTGGCAATCCAAAAGTGTGTAGCAATGAGTTGTACATCTGGTTCAGCGGCATTAAATTATGCCCCAGCAATTGCTGAAGCATTTTATCAAAAAATTCCATTGCTGATTGTAACTTCTGATAGACCGCAAAAGTGGATAGGTAATGGAGAAGGTCAAAGTATAAACCAAGTAGGCGTTTTTCGTAATTACATCGTAAGTAGTTATCATATTAATGAAACAGATACTGAGGAAGAAATTATTGAGGTGTTTGAGAAATTGGCAGTAGATTTAAATAATGGTATTAAAGGTCCAATTCATTTGAATTTAGCTTTTGACGAACCGCTCTATGATTCAATAGATGAGAATCCAGTTGAAATCAATTTTTATGAAGAGCAAAAGCCTATTGATACAGAGATAGATTTTGAAAAACTTTCAAAAGAGTGGAATCATTATGAAAATATAATGATTTTATGTGGGCAGAACGTAAAAGATGAAAAACTTGAAGTTCAACTCAAATATATTAACGATGATTCTAGGGTAATAGTCTTAACAGAGTCTTTGTCAAATCTAAATGATTTTAAATATGTAAATTGCATAGATAGAACCTTGTCTAAAGTTGATGATGACAATGAACTTAAGCCGCAATTGGTAGTTACAATTGGAGAGGCTATTGTTTCAAAGAAAATTAAACACTATCTACGTAATATTTCTGAACTGTCGCATTGGCATATTTCAGAGAATGGGGAGTCAATGGATATATTTGAGAAACTGGATAGAGTAATCGTATCAAAAGTGGATTGTTTTTTTAGAGAATTAATAAAAAGAATTGATTTTGACAGCGTTTCTTTGTTTAAAAGTAAATGGCAGCAATGTTCTTTTCTAGCAGAAGAAAATCATAATCAGTTTCTCGGGAGTGTTGCATGGTCTGATTTGAAAGTTTTTTCTATACTACACGAACTTATACCTGATGGCATAAGTTTACATGTTGGGAATTCGAGCCCTATCCGGTATATGCAATTATTTAATGCCATTGCAACAATAAATGTTTATGGTAATAGGGGGGTTAGTGGTATTGATGGATGTACATCAACAGCACTTGGATTTTCATCCGAAAGTGAAACACATAATTTGTTAATTGTTGGTGATTTGAGTTTTGTATATGATGTCAATGCATTTTGGAATCAAATTATAAAAGATAACCTAAAGATTATTGTAATAAACAATGGCGGGGGAGGGATTTTTAGAATAATACCAGGTCCAGCCACAACAAATCAATTGGATTCAAGGTTTGAAGTAGGAAATTCTGCTCAAGTTAGTAAGTTGTGCGAAGCCTACGGAGTTGACTATCTTAATGCATGTAATGAGAATGAATTAGAGTCTTCATTTATAAATTTGATGAATAAGAAAGAACTAGGTGTACTTGAGGTATTTACCCCTAATGATGTAAATGCAAGCACTCTCAAGGACTATTTTGAATACCTAAGTAATCATTGAAAAATTAGTTTTTACAATTAAATATGTATAAAAAAATAAAAAAATATAGATTTAATTAAAAATAATGTATATTTGCAGCCCAATTAAAAACAAGAAATTTAAATAATATGTTAATAATTCCAGTAAAAGAAGGAGAATCTATCGAAAGAGCTCTTAAAAAGTATAAGAAAAAATTTGATAGAACTAAAGTGATTAGACAATTAAGAAGTCGTCAACAATTTAATAAACCTTCTGTAGTAAGAAGAGCTGAAATCATTAAGGCAAAATATATTCAAACTTTAAAAGAAAAAGAAGCTTAGAATAGCAACTTTCTTTTTTAAGAGACGTAAAGGGTAACTGGTATAAATCGGTTACCCTTTTTTTATGGATAGAATTGAACTGTTTTTAGAGTATTTAACTTTTGAGAAAAGGTTTTCTATTCATACTATAGAGGCGTATAAACTTGATTTAAGCCAATTTCAAATATTTATTCATGACAACTTTGAAATGGAGTTGAATGAGGTGACACATCATCAAGTAAGGTCCTGGGTGGTTTTTCTTAAAGAAAAAAAGATGTCGCATAAGACAATTCATCGTAAAATTAGTTCCGTTAAATCATTTTATAAGCAAGAAAGAAGATTGGGAGTTGTTAAGGTGAATCCAACTACTGTGGTTAAATTGCCTAAGCTTGAAAAGCGAATCCCACAATTTGTTAAGCATAGTGAATTATCAACTATTAAAGAAAGTCTTTCTGAAGAAAAGAATTCATTTGAGCTTGTAAGAGACGATATGATCATCCTTTTGTTGCTTTCTACAGGTATGAGGAGGTCAGAATTAATAGGGTTGAAAGAGGCTGATTATGCTAATGGTGTGATAAAAGTTTTTGGAAAAAGAAATAAAGAGCGCTTAATACCATTACCATCGTCTATTTGTGAATCATTAGACAATTATTTGAAATTAAAAGCACAAGAGTTTGAAACAGATAAAGGATCATTGTTAGTTACAAATAGGGGTGAAAAACTTTATGAAAAATTTGTTTATAGAGTAGTAAATAAGTACCTTGCTTCAGTAACTACTTCAAAGAAAAAGAGTCCTCATATCTTGAGGCATTCTTATGCAACGGAGTTGTTAAATAACGGGGCAGACCTCAGTGCTATAAAAGATTTATTAGGTCATTCTAGTTTAGCGGCAACTCAAGTTTATACGCATAGTTCTATGGAGAAGATTAAAGAAATATATAAATCAGCTCATCCAAGGAGCATAAAAAACTAATGTTATGGGAAATATTAAGGTAGAGACAGTTCATTTTTCAGCAGATCAAAAATTAGTTGAATTCATTAATGAAAGAGTAAATAAGTTAAATACATTTTTTGATCATATAGTAAATGCAGATGTAATTCTTAAAGTGGATAAGAAAGAAAGTCCCTCTAATAAGGTGGTAGAGATTAAAATGTTGGTTCCTGGAAAGGATTTATTTGTAAAAAAGCATGCTGATTCTTTTGAAGCAGCAACAGATGAAGCTGTAGAGGCGCTCAGAAGACAAATTAAAAAATATAAAGAGAAACTTCAAGGGGCTTGATAATCAGGTAGTTATTTTTTGATTGAAAAAAATATTAAAAAATATTTCAAAAAAATATCAGATTTTATTGGAGAGTAAAAAAAAAGATATACATTTGCAGACCTTTTCAAAGAAAGATATAGACATCTAACTTTAAAAAGTGAGTAAGCCGATATAGCTCAGTTGGCCAGAGCAGCTGATTTGTAATCAGCAGGTCGTGGGTTCGAATCCCTCTATCGGCTCAATAGAAGTAGTTCTTTAAAATCTAAAAGTTGGGGAGATTCCAGAGCGGCCAAATGGGGCAGACTGTAAATCTGTTGCGAAAGCTTCGAAGGTTCGAATCCTTCTCTCCCCACAATGAATTTGGTTAAGAAAGATTTTTACGTTTTTATTTGCATTAATGAAAATAAGTATTAATTTTGCAACCGGAATAACGCGGGAGTAGCTCAGTTGGTAGAGCATCAGCCTTCCTAGCTGAGGGTCGCGAGTTCGAATCTCGTCTCCCGCTCAGGGCCAAAAGGAGAGTTGGTAAATGTAATGTTTACCAATGCTCCTTTTTTTTGCGTTACATTAACAGGTGTATATCCTGCCGATGTAGCTCAGGGGTAGAGTACTTCCTTGGTAAGGAAGAGGTCACGGGTTCAATTCCCGTCATCGGCTCAATTATTTAGATAATGAAGTGTTATTTTTATTGAAAACAAAGTAAAAAACAACAAAAAGTAATAATTAAACTTAAACATTAAGCAAAATGGCTAAAGAAACTTTCGAAAGAACTAAACCGCATGTTAATATCGGTACGATTGGACACGTGGATCATGGTAAAACCACATTGACTGCAGCGATTTCTTCTGTTTTGTCAAGTCAAGGTTTGGCTCAAAAACAAGATTTCTCTCAAATTGATAATGCTCCTGAGGAGAAAGAAAGAGGGATTACAATTAATACTGCTCACATTGAGTATGAAACAGCTGCTCGTCACTACGCTCACGTAGATTGTCCAGGTCACGCGGATTACGTTAAGAACATGGTTACTGGTGCTGCACAAATGGATGGAGCTATTTTGGTGTGTGCTGCGACTGATGGTCCAATGCCACAAACTAGAGAGCACGTTCTTTTATCTTTACAGGTAAATGTACCTAAGATTGTTGTGTTCATGAACAAAGTGGATATGGTTGATGATCCAGAATTGTTGGAATTGGTTGAGATGGAATTAGCTGATTTGTTAGAGTCTTATGGTTATAATGATACTCCTATTTTATCAGGATCTGCTTTAGGTGCATTGAATGGTGAGCCAAAATGGGTTGAGTCTGTTCAAAAATTAATGGATACAGTTGATACATGGATTGATACTCCAGAAAGAGATACTGATAAACCATTCTTGATGTCTGTTGAGGATGTGTTCTCTATTACAGGTCGTGGAACTGTTGCTACTGGTGCAATTGAAACAGGTATCGTAAATACTGGTGATTCTGTTGAAATCGTTGGTTTACAAGAAGAGAAAATGACTTCTACTGTAACTGGTGTTGAGATGTTTAGAAAAATATTAGACGAAGGTAGAGCTGGTGAAAACGTAGGTCTTCTTTTAAGAGGTATTGAGAAAGAAGCTATTAAAAGAGGTATGGTTATCGCTAAACCAGGTTCTATTACTCCACATAAAAAATTCAAAGCAGAGGTTTATGTTTTGAAAAAAGAAGAAGGTGGACGTCACACTCCATTCCACAACAATTATAGACCACAGTTCTATTTGAGAACTTTGGATGTTACAGGAACTATTTCTTTAGGTGATGGACGTGAAATGGTTATGCCAGGAGATAACGTTACAATTACTGTAGAATTACACTTGCCTGTTGCGATGGATAAAGGTCTTCGTTTCGCTATCCGTGAGGGTGGTAGAACAGTTGGAGCTGGTCAGGTTACTGAAATTTTAGATTAATTTCTAATTAATGTAAAAGACAAAAGGCATACCCCAAAAGGGTAAGCCTTTTTGTCGCATACGGGCGTAGCTCAGCTGGTAGAGTAGTAGTCTCCAAAACTATTGGTCGTAGGTTCGAATCCTGCCGCCCGTGCAACAAGAAAATTTTGAACATAAACTGAAAGAAGTGGCTGGAATAAAAACATATATAGAAGAAGCGGTAACTGAGTTGACAACTAAGGTGTCTTGGCCAACTTGGGACGAACTACAAAATAGTTCCATCATCGTGTTAGTTACTAGTGTATTAATCTCTGTAGCAATCTGGTTAATGGATACCGTATTTGGAGTAGTGCCAGGTGAAGGTGGATTATTCGGGTTCTGGAAAGGTTTGTTAGGAATTTTTTATGATTTGAAAAACTAAGAATTACGAGATATGTCTGAAGTGAAGAAAAGATGGTACGTAGTTCGCGCCATTAGTGGTAAAGAAAAGAAAGTTAAAGAACTTCTTGAATTGGAAATTGAAAGAAACAACTTGACACAATATGTTGAGCAAGTGTTAATCCCAACTGAGAAAGTTTACCAAATAAAAAAAGGTAAAAAGGTTAGCAAAGAGAAATCGTATCTGCCTGGTTATGTTTTAATTGAAGCTGCGCTCGTAGGAGAGGTTGAACACGTAGTGAAATCAATGAATAATGTTATTGGTTTCTTAGGTGGAGAGAAAGGTGGTGATCCACTACCGATGAGACAGTCTGAAGTTAATAGAATTTTAGGAAAAGTTGATGAGTTAGCTGAGTCTGACGCAGAAATGACAATACCTTATGTAGTGGGGGAAAATGTTAAAGTTACGGACGGTCCGTTTAATAACTTTAATGGAGTGATAGAAGAGGTGAATGAAGAGAAAAAGAAACTTAAAGTAATGGTAAAGATTTTTGGAAGAAAAACACCATTAGAATTAAGTTACTTACAAGTAGAAAAAGAAGGTTAAACACATTGTAGTCCAAAGCGATTAAAGCTTCCCGTTAGTAAACTACATATTATAAATAAATATATAACAATGGCAAAAGAAGTAAGTGGATTAATAAAACTTCAAGTCAGAGGCGGAAGTGCTAACCCAGCGCCACCAGTAGGACCTGCATTAGGTGCTAAAGGTGTAAATATCATGGAGTTCTGTAAGCAGTTTAATGCTAGAACTCAGGATAAAGCGGGGAAAGTATTACCTTGTGTTATTACTGTTTATGCTGACAAATCGTTTGAATTTGTAATTAAAACTCCACCTGCTGCAGTCCAATTAATGGAAGCAGCAAAAATCAAGAAAGGATCTCCTGAATCTAACAAGAAGAAGGTAGGTACTGTAACTTGGGAACAGGTGAGAGCCATTGCAGATGATAAAATGACCGATTTGAATTGCTTTACCCCTGAGTCGGCTATGAAAATGGTTGCAGGTACAGCAAGAAGTATGGGATTAACAGTAAAAGGAACCGCCCCTTGGGGATAAGTAATCTGAATTAACAGAAAAATTATGGCACTAACAAAGAAGAGAAAAGAGGCAATTGCAAAATTCGATGCTGAGAAGTATTACTCTTTGTCTGAAGCTTCTGAAGTTGTTAAGAGTATAACAACAACTAATTTCGATGCGTCTGTAGACCTTGCTGTGAGATTAGGAGTAGATCCTCGTAAAGCTAACCAAATGGTTAGAGGTACGGTATCTCTTCCTCATGGAACTGGTAAAGATGTAAAGGTATTGGTACTTTGTACTCCTGACAAAGAAGCAGAAGCAAAAGAGGCAGGCGCTGATTTTGTTGGTCTTGACGAATACATCGATAAAATCAAAGGTGGTTGGACAGATGTTGACGTAATTGTAACAATGCCTTCTGTAATGGGTAAAGTAGGTGCTCTAGGTCGTATTTTAGGACCAAGAGGATTAATGCCTAATCCAAAAACAGGAACAGTTACAATGAACGTAGGTCAAGCAGTAACAGATGTGAAAGCTGGTAAAATCGACTTTAAAGTTGATAAATACGGTATTATTCACGCAGCAGTCGGAAAGGCTTCTTTCGAATCAGACAAACTTGCGGAAAATGCAAATGAGTTGATTTCAACGTTGATGAAATTGAAACCATCATCGGCAAAGGGAACTTATATGAAGAGTATTACTCTTTCTAGTTCAATGAGCCCAGGTATCAAAATCGAAACGAAATCAATATCTGCATAATCTTCAAAAAAAGTAAAACATGAACAGAGAAGAAAAACAAATCGCTATCGATGCAATTGCAGATAAATTATCTGGAGCGAATGTTTTTTATTTGGCAGATACTTCACAATTAGATTCTGAAAAAACTAGTAATCTAAGAAGAATGTGTTTTAATAAAAACATCGAAATGACTGTTGTAAAAAACAAGTTATTGGAAAAAGCTTTAGAAAAAATAGAAGGTAGAGATTATTCAGAAATGTATAGTGTTTTAGCAGGTCCAACTGCAATTATGATTTCAGAAGTAGGTAATGCACCAGCAAAATTGATCAAAGACTTTCGTAAGAAAGGTGATAGACCAATTTTAAAGGCTGCATACATTGAAGAAGCTATTTATATTGGCGATGACCAATTGAATAACTTATGTGATATCAAATCTAAGGAAGAATTACTTGGAGATGTTATTGGATTACTTCAATCACCTGCTAAGAATGTTATCTCTGCTCTTAAATCGAGCGGTGGTACTATTGCAGGATTAGTTAAAACATTATCAGAAAGAGAAAATTAAATTATCGTTTAACATAAAAGTTAAATTAAACTTTAAAAAAAAACAAAACAATGGCGGATATTAAAGCTATGGCAGAAGAGTTAGTAAACTTAACTGTAAAAGAAGTAAATGAATTGGCAACAGTTCTTAAAGAAGAATACGGAATCGAGCCTGCTGCTGCTGCAGTAGCTGTTGCAGCTGGTGGAGCTGCTGGTGGTGGTGACGCTGCTGAAGAAAAAACTTCATTCGATGTTATTCTTAAAGCACCAGGTGGAGCAAAATTAGCTGTAGTAAAAGCAGTTAAAGAATTAACAGGTCTTGGGCTTAAAGAAGCAAAAGATGTTGTTGATGGAGCACCATCTACTGTAAAAGAAGGTGTTGGTAAAGACGAAGCTGAAGGCTTGAAAAAAGCACTTGAAGAGGCTGGTGCTGAAGTAGAATTAAAGTAATTTAATTACTATTTTTTATAGGTTTAGGCATTTCCCCTCCATTTGGGAGGGGAAATATGTCTAAACCATTTGTGGTTTATAATCACAATGAAAATTTTTTAGAGCTTGCTCATCAGTTCTGACTAGTAAATTAGGACAGAAATTGTTAAACAAAAATTATCGTAGCCTTGGCAACAATTGATATAAAAACAAACAGGTTAAACTTTGCTTCTAGTAAGTTAAAGTTCCCTTATCCAGATTTCTTAGAAATCCAATTAAAATCTTTCCAAGAGTTTTTTCAACTTGAAACTTCTCCTGAGAATAGACAAAACGAAGGACTATTTAAAGTATTCGCTGAGAATTTTCCTATTACTGATACAAGAAATCAATTTGTATTGGAGTTTTTGGATTATTTCGTTGATCCTCCTAGATACACAATAGACGAATGTGTAGAGAGAGGTTTAACTTATTCTGTACCTTTAAAGGCAGTTTTGAAACTGTACTGTACAGATCCAGAACACGAAGATTTTGAAACAATAGTACAAGAGGTTTACCTTGGTACGATACCATATATGACGCCTAGAGGTTCATTTGTAATAAACGGTGCTGAAAGAGTTATCGTTTCTCAATTACACAGATCTCCAGGTGTATTTTTTGGTCAAAGCAGACACGCAAATGGTACTAAGTTATACTCAGCAAGAGTTATCCCTTTTAAAGGATCTTGGATTGAGTTTGCTACTGATATCAACAGCGTAATGTATGCATACATTGATCGTAAGAAAAAACTTCCAGTTACTACGCTTTTTAGAGCGATAGGATTTGAAAGTGATAAAGACATTTTAGAGATCTTTGGTCTCGCAGACGAAATGAAAGTTACCAAAACAGGTTTGAAAAAAGCTGTAGGTAGAAAACTTGCTGCTCGTGTCCTTAAAACATGGGTGGAAGATTTCGTTGATGAAGATACAGGTGAAGTTGTATCTATTGAAAGAAATGAGGTTTTAATTGATCGTGAAACAGAAATTGAAACTGAACATTTAGATTTGATATTAGATGCTGGTGTAAAATCCATCATATTACATAAAGAAGATGTAAATTCTGCTGATTTTGCTATTATTTATAATACACTTCAAAAAGATACTTCAAATTCAGAAAAAGAGGCAGTAGAATTTATCTATAGATTACTTCGTAACGCTGAGCCACCAGATGAGGATACGGCAAGAGGTGTAATTGACAAATTATTCTTCTCTGAGCAACGTTATGATTTAGGTGAGGTAGGTCGTTACAGAATCAATAAGAAACTTAAATTGGATGAGTCATTTGATCAACGTGTGTTGACTAAAAATGACATCATCTCAATTGTAAAATACTTGATTGAATTAATCAACTCTAAAACAGATGTTGATGATATTGATCACTTGAGTAACAGACGTGTTAGAACTGTTGGAGAGCAAATGCATTCACAATTTGGTGTTGGTTTGGCTAGAATGGCTAGAACAATTAGAGAGAGAATGAACGTTAGAGATAACGAGGTGTTTACTCCAATTGACTTGATTAATGCTAAAACGCTATCTTCTGTAATTAATTCTTTCTTCGGAACTAACCAGTTATCTCAGTTTATGGATCAAACGAATCCATTAGCAGAGGTTACTCACAAACGTAGATTGTCTGCGCTTGGACCTGGTGGACTTTCCAGAGAAAGAGCAGGATTTGAGGTGCGTGATGTTCACTATACTCACTACGGAAGACTTTGTACTATTGAAACACCAGAGGGACCAAACATTGGTTTGATTTCATCTTTGAGTGTTTATGCTAAGGTAAATAGACTTGGATTTATTGAAACTCCTTATCGTGATGTTAAGGATGGAAAAGTAAACTTAACAGATGAGCCTATTTATTTAAGCGCTGAAGAGGAAGAGGATAAAAGAATTGCACAATCAACAGCAGACATTGACGAAAATGGAAACTTTAAGGATGATGTTATTGCAAGACTAGTTGGGGATTTCCCAATTGTTAGTCCTAAAGAAGTTGATTTGATGGACGTTGGTGCAAATCAGATAGCATCTATTGCGGCATCTTGTATTCCTTTCTTAGAAAATGATGATGCGAATAGAGCCTTGATGGGATCCAACATGCAGCGTCAAGCAGTTCCATTATTAAGACCAAATTCTCCAATTGTTGGAACAGGAATTGAAGAATTGGTTGCCAGAGATTCACGTGTTCTTTTGCATGCTGAATTGGATGGTGAAGTTGTTTACGTTGATTCAAAAGAAATTCATGTTAAGTATAATTTGTCTGATGACGAAAGATTAATTCGTTTTGAAGATGAAGTAACGAAATATGAGTTAGTAAAATATAGAAAAACCAACCAGGGTACTTCTATCAACCTTAAACCAATTGTTCATAAAGGACAAAAAGTTGAAAAAGGTCAAGTAATGGTAGAAGGTTATGGAACTCAAAAAGGTGAATTGGCATTAGGTCAGAACCTTAAAGTTGCATTCATGCCTTGGAAAGGATATAACTTTGAGGATGCTATCGTGATCTCGGAAAGAGTTGTTAGTGAAGATGTATTTACTTCAATTCACATTGACGAGTATTCTTTGGAAGTTAGAGATACTAAAAGAGGTCTTGAGGAATTAACTTCAGATATTCCAAACGTAAGTGAGGAAGCAACTAAAGATTTGGATGAGAATGGAATCATTAGAATCGGTGCAGAAGTTAAACCTGGAGATATACTTATTGGTAAGATTACTCCAAAAGGAGAAAGTGATCCTTCTCCAGAAGAGAAACTATTAAGAGCAATCTTTGGTGACAAAGCAGGTGACGTAAAAGATGCTTCATTGAAAGTATCTCCTTCAGTTTCTGGTGTTGTTATTAATAAAAAATTATTCTCTAAAGCAATAAAAGATAGAAAATCTAAAGCCGCTGACAAACCAATTCTAGAGCAAATCGATGCTGATATGGATAAAGAGTTAGCAGCACTTAAAACTACTTTGATTGAGAAATTATTGAAAATTATCGGAGACAAAAAATGTCAAGGAGTATTCAATAACTTTAAAGAAGAAGTAATTAAAAAAGGTGTTAAGTTTTCAGATAAGATTTTAAGAGATATTGAATTTATTCATATCAATCCTAAAAATTGGACAGGTGACGAGGCTTCTGATTTATTAATTGAGAAAACATTACATAACTATAATCTGAAAGCTACAGATGTTATGGGACATTATAAGAGAAAAAAGTTCCAAATATCAGTAGGTGATGAATTACCAAACGGAATTATGCAATTAGCTAAAGTATATTTGGCTAAGAAACGTAAATTGAAAGTTGGTGATAAAATGGCGGGTCGTCACGGAAATAAAGGTATTGTTGCGAAAATTGTTCGTAAAGAGGATATGCCTTTCTTGGAAGACGGAACTCCTGTAGATATTGTATTGAATCCACTAGGTGTACCATCTCGTATGAACTTAGGTCAGATTTATGAAACAGTTCTTGGATGGGCTGGAGAGAAAACTGGACAAAAGTTTGCTACACCAATCTTTGATGGTGCTACACTTGATGAAATCAACACAATTACTGATGAAGCAGGAGTACCTAGAAATGGTAGAGCTTACCTTTATGATGGAGGTACAGGTGAAAGATTTGATCAACCGGCAACAGTTGGAATCATTTATATGATTAAACTAAGCCACATGGTAGATGATAAAATGCACGCACGTTCTATCGGACCATACTCATTGATTACGCAACAACCACTTGGTGGTAAAGCACAATTCGGTGGTCAGCGTTTTGGAGAGATGGAGGTATGGGCACTAGAGGCATTTGGTGCATCGAATATCCTTCAGGAAATTCTTACTGTTAAATCGGATGATGTTGTAGGTAGAGCAAAAACTTACGAATCAATCGTGAAAGGAAAGAATTTACCAACACCTGGTATTCCAGAGTCATTCAATGTATTGTTGAATGAGTTGAGTGGTTTAGGATTAAATATTACATTAGATTAATAAACATTTCTTCCCGTGTTCATAGAGCACGGGAAGTTGTTTTAATCATTAAATAGAAATAAAACTTATGGCTTTCAGAAAAGATACAAAAGTTAACAGCACTTTTAATAGAATCATCATTAGTTTGGCTTCGCCAGAGCAAATTCTTGCTAAATCTAATGGAGAGGTATTAAAACCTGAAACAATAAACTACAGAACTTATAAACCGGAAAGAGATGGTTTGTTCTGTGAAAGAATTTTCGGACCAGTAAAAGATTACGAATGTCACTGTGGAAAATACAAACGTATTAGATACAAAGGAATCGTATGTGATAGATGTGGTGTAGAGGTGACTGAAAAGAAAGTTCGTAGAGAGAGAATGGGGCACATTAATTTGGTGGTTCCTGTTGCTCATATCTGGTACTTTAGATCATTGCCTAATAAAATTGGATACCTTTTAGGATTACCTTCTAAAAAGTTAGACCAAATTATTTATTACGAAAGATATTTAGTTATTCAAGCGGGTATCGCTAAGAACCTTGACGGTGAAGACTTGAATAAATATGATTTTTTGACTGAAGAAGAGTATTTGGATATCTTGGAGACTTTACCAAGAGAAAACCAATATTTGGAGGATACAGATCCTGACAAATTTATCGCTAAAATGGGTGCTGAAGCACTTTATGATGCATTGAAGAATATTGACCTGCATGCTGAGTCATTTTCTTTAAGACATAAAGCGAATACAGAGACTTCTCAACAAAGAAAGAATGAAGCATTAAAAAGACTTCAAGTAATTGAAGCATTTAGAGATGCGCAAGATACTATTGAGAACAAACCAGAATGGATGATTGTAAGAGTGGTGCCTGTTATTCCACCGGATTTACGTCCTTTAGTTCCTCTTGATGGAGGTAGATTTGCAACTTCAGATTTAAATGACCTTTACAGAAGAGTAATTATCAGAAACAATCGTCTTAAGAGATTGATTGAAATCAAAGCACCAGAAGTAATTCTTAGAAATGAGAAACGTATGCTTCAGGAGTCTGTTGATTCACTGTTTGATAACTCTCGTAAGTCATCTGCAGTTAAGACAGATAAAAACAGACCACTTAAATCTCTTTCTGATTCATTGAAAGGTAAGCAAGGTCGTTTCCGTCAAAACTTATTGGGAAAACGTGTTGATTATTCTGCACGTTCGGTTATTGTTGTTGGACCTACTTTGAAATTGCACGAATGTGGGCTTCCAAAGAATATGGCGGCTGAACTTTACAAGCCATTTATCATCCGTAAGATGATTGAAAGAGGTATCGTAAAAACTGTTAAGTCTGCTAAGAAAATTGTTGACAAGAAGGAGCCGGTTGTATGGGATATTTTAGAGAATGTCTTAAAAGGTCATCCTGTATTATTGAACCGTGCACCTACACTTCACAGATTGGGTATCCAGGCTTTCCAACCAAAATTAATTGAAGGAAAAGCAATTCAACTTCACCCGTTAGTTTGTACTGCATTTAACGCGGATTTTGATGGAGATCAGATGGCGGTTCACTTACCATTAGGTAATGCTGCAATCTTGGAAGCTCAATTATTGATGTTGGCATCTCACAATATTCTTAACCCAGCAAATGGAGCGCCAATTACTGTACCTTCTCAGGATATGGTTTTGGGACTTTATTACATGACCAAGTTAAGAAAGCATTCTGATGAGTATGCTGTGCCAGGTGAAGGAATGACTTTTTACTCTCCTGAAGAGGTGGTAATTGCTTATAATGAGAAAAAATTATCATTACACGCAGGTATTAAAGTTAAAACTCATGACGTGGTTGATGGACAACCTGTAGAACGTATTATCGAAACAACAACTGGTAGAGTATTATTCAACCAAGTAGTTCCGAAAGAAGCGGGATACATCAATGATGTATTAACTAAAAAATCATTAAGAGATATTATTAGTGAAATCCTTAAAATCACGAATGTAGCAACAACTGCAAAATTCTTGGATGAAATTAAGGATTTGGGATACTATATGGCATTTAGAGGTGGACTATCGTTCAACTTGGCAGATGTAGTTGTACCTGCTGAAAAAGAAATCTTAATCGGTAAAGCAAGAGAAGAAGTTGATGAAGTGAAAATGAACTATAACATGGGGCTTATCACTAACAACGAGAGATATAACCAAATTATTGATATTTGGACGCATACCAACTCTAAATTGACATTCACATTAATGGATAAATTGAAAAAGGATCAACAAGGATTTAACTCAGTTTATATGATGATGGATTCTGGAGCAAGGGGATCTAAAGAGCAAATTAGACAATTGTCTGGAATGCGTGGATTGATGGCTAAGCCACAAAAATCTGGTGCATCTGGAGGACAAGATATTATTGAGAACCCAATTCTATCTAACTTCAAAGAAGGTCTTACTATCTTAGATTACTTTATCTCTACGCACGGTGCGCGTAAAGGTCTTGCCGATACAGCACTTAAAACTGCAGATGCTGGTTACCTTACAAGAAGGCTAGTTGATGTAGCGCAAGATGTAGTTGTAAATATTGAAGATTGTGGTACACTTAGAGGTTTAAAAGTTACTGCATTGAAGAAAGATGATGAAATCGTTGAATCTTTATATGACAGAATTTTAGGTAGAACTGCATTAGATGAAGTTCGTCACCCAGAAACAGGTGAGATTATCATAAATGAAGGTGAGCAAATTACTGAAACATATGCTAAAGCTATCGAAGCAGCTGACATTGATGAAGTAGAGATTAGATCTGTATTAACTTGTGAGCACACTAGAGGTGTTTGTGGTAAATGTTACGGAAGAAACCTTGCATCTGGTAAGATGGTTCAAAAAGGTGAAGCTGTAGGTGTTATTGCTGCACAGTCTATTGGAGAACCAGGAACACAGTTGACATTGAGAACGTTCCACGTTGGTGGTACTGCATCTAATATTGCTGATGATTCTGAAATCAAAGCAAGACATAACGGTATCTTAGAAATTGAAGATCTTAAAACTGTAACTAGAACTGATGCGGATGGTGAAAAATCTGAAATTGTTTTAGGACGTGGTGCTGAGATGAGAATTGTTCATCCTGAGACAGGAGCTATTTTGATGACAGGTATAATACCGTATGGTGCACAGTTCTTTGCTAAGAATAATACTAAAATTAAGAAAGGAGACCCTATTTGTAAGTGGGATCCATACAATGCCTTGATTATTACAGAGGTGGAAGGAAAAGTTGAGTTTGTTAACCTTGTAGAAGGAGAAACATACCGTGAGGAAGTGGATGAGCAAACTGGATTTACTGAGATTGTAATTAGAGATTCTAGAAACAAAAAAGTAATTCCTACTATTTCTATCGTTGATAAGAAAGGTGTTGAATTGAAATCATACTCTTTACCAGTTGATGCTCACGTTGCAGTAAAAGAAGGTCAACAACTTTCTGCTGGTGATATCGTGGTTAAGATTCCTAGAAAAGCAGGTAAGTCAGGGGATATTACTGGTGGTCTTCCTCGTGTAACAGAGATGTTTGAGGCAAGAAACCCATCTAATCCAGCTGTTGTTACTGAAATTGACGGAATCGTTACTTATGGTAAAATCAAAAGAGGTAATAGAGAGGTTATTGTTACTGCTAAAACTGGAGAAGTTACTAAATATTTAGTACCATTATCTAGACACATTTTGGCACAGGAAAATGATTTCATCAAAGCTGGTGAAATGCTTTCTACTGGGGCAATTACTCCAAAAGATATCCTAAACATTAAGGGACCTACTGCAGTTCAAGAATACATTGTAAATGAAATCCAAGAGGTATATCGTCTACAAGGTGTGAAGATTAATGATAAGCACTTTGAAGTTATTGTACGTCAAATGATGCGTAAAGTATTGATTCTTGATCCAGGTGATTCTAAATTCTTAGAAAATACTTCTGTAAATAAATGGGAGTTCATCGAAGAGAACGATAACCTATGGGGTAAAAAAGTTGTAGTTGAACCTAATGATTCTACTAATCTTAAAGCTGGTCAGATTATATCTGCTAGAAAATTAAGAGACGAGAACGCTATGTTAAAACGTAACGATAAAAAACCAGTAGAATCTAGAGATATTATTTTAGCAACTGCTCAACCAGTACTCCAAGGTATTACCAGAGCATCATTACATACTGATAGTTTCATCTCTGCAGCATCGTTCCAGGAAACAACTAAAGTATTGAACAACGCAGCGGTACACGCTAAAGTGGATCATTTACTAGGGTTGAAAGAGAATGTTATTGTTGGTCACAAAATACCAGCAGGTACAGGTATGAGAGATTTCCAAAAATTGAACGTAGGTTCAAAAGAAGAATATACTCGTCTTGTAGGTGAAGAAGAAACAGTAGGTTCAATGAAATAATTGAAGTTAAACTATATAGTAATCCCCTTATCAGCAATGATAAGGGGATTTTTTTTTGTTGGGATTTCATCACTTTTTGACTATTAACTATTGACTTTTGTATTTATGCAAGATTATATTCAATAGAAAGCAACAAAATAGTCTTTAAGTCAATTGTTGTGTGCAATTTATGTTAAGCAATTAACTTTCTAGCGTTAAAATCATTCTTTATACTTTGTGACTTGTAAAGAAATCAGAATTACCTTCGTATTGTGGCTAATAGATTTAAAATAAAAGGTACTGTCATTTCTACTGTGTTAGGAATGTCTTTGTTATTATTCTTACTAGGATTGTTAGGTCTTGTTGGTGTGTGGTGGGGGAATTTTGAGAAAGAAGCCAAAAAAGATATTTCAGTAGACATTTTCTTTAGAGATAATGCAAGAGAAGTAGATGTGCTTAAAATGGAAAAGGAACTATCTACTGAAGCAAGTGTAGCACAAGCCAAATATGTGTCTCCGGATTCTGCCAAGGCTCTAATGATGCGTAATTTAGGAGAAGAATCTTTTGAAATATTAGATGGTGCAAATCCATTGAAAGCAAGTATTAATGTGAAGTTTGCAACAGAATATATTCATTTGGATAGCGTGAAGGCATTCAAAGAGAGGGTATTACAAGGAAATGAAGTTTTGATAGAGTCTGTGGATTACAATGAAAAACAGTTTATGGAAGCATCTGGAGTTTTTGCAGATCAACGTCTACCAATGTTGGTGATTGCAGGAATACTTCTTTTTATTTGTGTTACATTGATATTTTTTACGATACGATTAGCTGTGTTTTCCAAAAGATTTACCATAAGAACCATGCAGTTGGTTGGGGCTAAGTCTAGTTTTATTAGAAGACCCTTTTTATTAGCTGCTATAGGGCAAGGATTTACTGCAGGAATTATCGCGATTATCTTATTAATGTTGTTTGGTATCTTTCTACAAAATATTTTTCCTTCTTGGATTGTCAACCTAACTATGAGTGAGGAAATATTTCGCGAACAAATGCTTATCTTTGCAATGATTTTTAGCGGTTTGATTCTTTTAGGAATTTTTATAAGTTTCTTTGCTACCTATTTTGCTTTGAATAGGTACATTTGGATTAAAACTGATAAGTTATATTAATTACATTCATTATGAGTAAAGGAAGTGGATTGGCTTTGCCAAAGGAAAATTATCTATTTATTATTGCCGGAGTGGTTGTTGTCCTTATTGGATTTTTTCTAATGTCTGGTGGTGGTGCAGATGATCCGATGGTTTTTAATAAAGAAGAATTGTTTTCTACTAGAAGAATTACAGTTGCTCCATTTTTAGTAATGGTAGGGTATGTAGTAGTGCTATATGGAATATTAAAGCGTCCTAAAATGCCTGTTGTAGTTGAGAAAACTGTAGAGACAAAAAAGGAAAACGATTTAGTATAATTAGCATTGGAAGAGATTATTCAATCCATCATACTTGGTATAGTCCAAGGTCTTACAGAGTTTTTACCAGTTAGCAGCAGTGGTCACTTAGAATTAGTAAAAGCTATTCAAGGATCTAATTTTGATGCTAAGGAAAGTATGATGATGACAGTAGTGCTTCATTTTGCTACAGCATTAAGTACTGTTGTAATTTTTAGAAAAGATATTTTGGAAATAGTGAAAGGTTTATTTCAGTTTAAATGGAATGAGCAATCGCAGTTTTCTGTAAAGATTATTTTGTCAATGATTCCGGCCGCTTTGGTGGGGGTGCTTCTAGACGAACAAATTGAAACATTTTTTGAAGGGCAGATTTTATTAGTTGGTTTTATGCTTTTGCTAACGGGTGGATTATTATTTCTAGCAGATAAAGCAAAAAATACGGAGAAAAAAGTAAGTTTTGCTCATGCTATAATTATTGGGATTTCTCAGGCAATAGCAATTTTACCTGGTATTTCAAGAAGTGGAGCAACGATATCTACATCAGTATTACTGGGCATTGATAGAGAAAAAGCAGCTAGATTTTCGTTCTTGATGGTTGTCCCGTTAATTTTTGGAAAGATAGCTAAGGATTTGGTAAGTGATGATTTTACCATGGACGGTATGAATTTACCAGCATTATCATTTGGTTTCATAGCAGCTTTCTTTACGGGGTTGGTAGCGTGTACATGGATGATTCAATTGGTAAAAAACAGTAAGTTAACTTATTTTGCCATATACTGCCTATTGGTTGGTGTTGTTGCTATAATTTGGAGTTTTGCAGGATAATTCAAAAACATATGACTTTGCTGCTGGCGAAATCCTTTTAGTAGATAAACCGTTAAATTGGACTTCGTTTAAAGTTGTAAATGCCTTAAGGTATCCTCTGCGTAAAAAATATAATAAGAAAAAATTCAAAGTAGGACATGCCGGCACTTTAGATCCTTTGGCAACTGGTTTATTGGTTGTTTGTACAGGAAAGAAAACAAAGGCGATTACTGGATTTATTCAGGACAGAAAATGCTATACAGGTATTATTCAATTGGGAGCTACTACACCTTCTTTTGACTTGGAAACTGAAATTAATGATACGTTTGAGACAAGTCATATTAATCAAACATTATTAGATCAGATAAAAAAGCAATTTGAGGGGCCCATTGAACAGACTCCACCTATTTATTCAGCAAAGAAAGTTGACGGCAAACGTGCATATGATTTTGCAAGGGCTGGAATAGATGTTGAGATGAAAAAGGCAAACGTCATTATCCATGATATCCAGTTGGAATTGAAAGAAGACATGCAAGTCTCATTTTTTATAGAGTGCTCCAAAGGTACTTATATACGATCATTAGCTAATGATATTGGAAAGGCTTTAAATTCTGGAGGGCACCTTATTGAACTAAGAAGAACTAAAAGCGGAGATTTTGATATTAAAAATGCAAAATCTGTTGAAGAATGGATGGAGATTTTAAATGCTGTAGAAGTTAATTTAGATGAATTAGATAACTAATCTATCTGATTACTTTTTAACCAGCAGTTTCCTATTGCATTGAGAGACTAATGCATATAGATTTCTTAAAGCATAATTGATGTCTTTCTTTTATTTACTCTTTAAAAGTACCAAGTAATCATTTTAATTAACCATCTTTTAAAGCCGTTATATGGAGGGTAAATCATTTTCGGTGAAGTTATTCCTCTACGTTGTGT
>JBFHGR010000006.1:0-57070 GCA_041583015.1 Parvicella sp.
GTACCTCGAAATGCATTTAGCCGCAGTTTATCATATTGGATAAACAGTCTTATACTATCTCCTTTATGCGTTACCCACAAACTATCACCTTCGTTAAGCGCGTCTATGGTCAACGCTTTATCAAAGAGAAAGTAGGGTCCTTCGTAGCCAGTAAAAGCATAATCATAGAATTGTGGTAGCATATACCCATAGCGCCCATCCTTTTTAACTTCTATGTAATCTCCTTTTATACTTACCGAGTCATAATTCATGGGAAGCACCAATTCGTTAGTTCGTTGAGAGAAAACTCCTTGTCCGATTTTGGACGTAAAGCGCATGAGTCCCATTTTTGCAGACATCAACTCAGCGTCTATCAATGATGGGTATTTTTGTTGCAACCCTTCTATTGAAGGAATAAAAACCAATTCATAAGCATCTTCATCAAAGTATATTGCAGAATACAAAAAGTCTGGAGGTGTACCCATATTATAAGGCTCAATAAGTGCTAATAAGCCTCCTTTGTCTGCTACGATATATTCATCTTCCAATACGTAAAAGGTATCTACTACCGGTTTCAATAATACGGTAGAGTAAAAAAGTCTCTCATTTAATGAATCGCTGTATTCTGATCTATAACTAAGCAGTCCAAATTTACCATTCTCAGTGGTAAGATAGCCGCCTTCATCATCCCATAAATAGTCAAAACGCTCATAGCAAGGCACCATACCATCATAAAAACGCATTGATTTGGTGAAATCTGGAGCAAAGACATGGTCAAAAGGTAACTTTAAAACTTTTCCTTCCTTATACAATATCAGTTCTGCTGAATAATCATTGTTATACGCTAAAGAATCTACTAATGCTTCCAATATAATAGTTTGATTAAATGGATTGATTAAACCATACTTTCCATTATCTTGGAAAGTTGACAACTCGTGATTCCAATATAAATCTTGAATTGAGTAAGGTGCTTCTGAATTTGTAAAAACTTTATCCAACCAATGTATTTCGCTGTATTCTTCGTAAAGATAAAACAAGGTCTCTTTACCTTTATCATTGATCACTTTAACCAATTCAGTTTCTTCATCAAATGTAACTTTATAGTCAGTACGAACATCTCCATTAAAGAAATGGTAGTCTCCAGTTTCATCATCTTCCTCAATGTGATACTGTGTAAATCCAGTCTGTATTAAGCAAAATAAACAAACAAAAATTAAAAGTAAGTTTTTCATAATATGTTCTTTCAAAGAACAAAATTAGAAAATTAACAACTTGAATCAAAGATGCACAACGGCCTGGCTGTATTTTTAGGATGAGAGAAGGATTACCTCGTATAAGCGTTAAGATCTACGTGCTAAAACAACACTTATTTCACTTGTCTTACTTGCTTAAAGCCTATTCCTAAGTTTTTCTCTAGGTATTTAATGGACTTTAGTTCCTTTGTGTTTACGAGACATAGTGATGTACCTCTTTTGCCAGCACGGGCTGTTCTTCCACTTCGGTGAGTATAGTATTCATCCTTGTCTGGAAGTTCAAAATGCACTACAAAAGCAAGGTCTTCTATATCCAACCCTCTAGCAGCAACATCTGTAGCAACCAGTACACGTAAGTTTTCGTTCTTGAATCCTCTTAAGGCTTTATCTCGTTCCAATTGCTTTAAGTCTCCATGAATAGCTGCTACACCGATACCTTTGGCTGTTAATTGTTCAGCCAGCCTTTTTGTAGCAACTTTAGTCCTACAGAAGATAATCCCACGTTCATCTTTTTCTGATTGCAAGAATTGCAGTAAGACATTGAACTTATCTCTGTCATCACAAACCAAGTATTTGTGCTCGATGTTTTTGTTGACCACATCTTTTTTGCTTGTTGTTACTCTGTATGCATCATCCTTCATGTGAGAATTTACAATAGCCTTAATCCCGTGAGGAATTGTAGCAGAGAATAACCATTTAGATTTTGCACCCGCAACATGTCTTAAAATTTCCTCCAATTCATTCTTGAAGCCCATGGTTAGCATTTCATCTGCCTCATCAAGGATGACTGTTTTTACATTAGAAAGGTCTACAGCTTTTTTATTGATTAAGTCAATCAATCTACCTGGAGTAGCCACTACAATATGTGTAGGACGTTTTAATGCATTAATCTGATCTTGGATATGTGCACCACCATAAACCGCTTCGGTAAAAATCTTCTTAGGGCAGTACTTCGTAAATTTAAACAATTGTTTCGCCACCTGTTGTCCCAACTCTCTTGTTGGGCAAAGGATCAAACCTTGCACTACCCCTTTAGTAGGATTAATACGTTGCAACAAAGGCAATCCATAAGCAGCGGTTTTCCCAGTACCAGTTTGAGCCTGTCCTACCATATCTACCGCTCCTTCCATCATCAAAGGAATAGCCTCCATTTGGATAGGTGTAGGCGTTACAATACCCATTTCTGTTAGGGCTTGTACGAATTCTGGTTTAATTCCTAGTTCTGCGAATGTACTCATGATTAGTTCTAAAGTTACTTTGTTATTTCGATTAGCAAAGATAGCGTTAAAGTTGAGGATTTTGCGATATAACGCTATTCGATTTTACGGCAATGGCTTTATAAACCATAAACTTTGTATTAAGAAATGATACAAAGAAGGATTTTAATTTGCTATTTGAAAACATTTTCACTTCCTACTCAGTAGAAATGGGATACGTGAATATACGAGAATTTCTGTCATTGAATTGCATTGTAAAAAGAGTAATATTCACCTATTTCACATAAAAAATAGTTAAAAATGAGAAAAAACACTACAAATAACACAAGACACCAACCCTAGTCATAGCAAGGAAACACCCTACAAAACCTTAAGAAAGGTACTTATCTTTTTCAAAATAAAACATAAAAAAGGACCGCAGCACAAACTATTAGCATACCTTTGCGGCATAAATAAATTATTACAATGAATAAAGGAACAGTAAAGTTCTTCAATGAAACTAAAGGTTTTGGTTTTATTTCTGAAGACGAATCAAAGACAGAGTACTTCGTACACGTATCAGGTTTAGTTGACGAAATCCGTGAGGGTGACGCAGTTGAATTTGAATTAAAAGAAGGAAAAAAAGGATTAAACGCAGTAAATGTTAAAGCAATTTAAGATTTTCAATATACTTTAAAACTTGAAAAGCCCGTTACAAATTTGTAGCGGGCTTTTTTTATGCCCAAAAACTCGTACTTTTGAAACTGTGATATCTATTCTTACACCTTTTAGAAATGCGGAGCCCTACTTTGAGGAATGTCTCCAGTCCATTATAAATCAAACCTATCAAGATTGGGAATTGATATTAGTAAATGACGCTTCCACAGACGAGAGCAACACCACTGCTCTATCCTTTCAGCATAAAGATAAACGCATCAAGGTCTTGCAAAACAAAACACCAGGACTCATTCATGCTTTGCGACTTGCACACCAAAACGCTTCTGGCTTGTTTATTACCAGAATGGATGCAGATGATATAGCGCCACCAAATAAATTGGAAGATTTAAAAAACGCTTTGACCAATAAAGGAAAAGGCCATGTGGCAATTGGGTTTGTAAAATATTTCAGTGAGCAAACTTTGGGAGAAGGCTACATTTTCTACGAAAATTGGCTAAACAACCTCACGCGACATACAACTAATTACAGAGAGATATACAGAGAATGTGTTATTCCTTCCCCTAACTTCCTTATTTACAAAGAAGACTTGGACAGTATAGGAGCATTTCAACCAGACATCTATCCAGAGGACTATGATTTGGCTTTCAGAATGTATAAAAGCGGTTTTAAGGTTGTTTCTACAAATTCTCTAACACATCATTGGCGCGATCATCAAAATCGCTCTACACGCACGCAAGAACATTATAAAATACTCAACTTCATACCACTTAAAGTCAAACACTTTGTGGAAATAGACTTTAACACATCTAAAACACTTGTACTTTGGGGCGCAGCCAAGAAAGGAAAATTGATTGCTAGGCAATTGATTGAACGTAATATTCCATTTAAATGGGTTACCGAAAATCCTCAGCGAATTGGGCACAATGTATATGATGTAATCATTGAGGATGGGAAGACATATTTTGAAACAGAAGATTTGCAAATAATTCTAGCTGTATCCAATAGAACAGAGCAGGAAGAGATAAACGAGAAGATTGCGAAAGGATGTAGCGTGTATAGGTTTTTCTAGGTTAGATGCTAGATGTTAGATGCTAGATGCTAGATGTTAGATGTTAGACGCTAGATGTTAGATGTTAGATGCTAGACGCTAGATGTTAGACGTTAGATGCTAGACGCTAGATGTTAGACGCTAGATGTTAGACGTTAGATGCTAGATGCTAGATGTTAGATGCTAGAGGCTAGAGGCTGAATGATGGTTGATAATTTGTGCGGAAACTATGGAATTAATTTAAAAACGTCAGTACGAAGGAGGCGCAACTTTAACAACCTGGTTAATAGAAGAGAAGCACAACCTCTATATCAACTCTTCCGTTACAAATGAATAAATTACTTCGCATCGCACACAATCAACTCGTAATGAAGCAACCCGAATTGAGCAAAGCGAACCCTCCTAAAAGCGCAGTACCCAAAAAGCCTCAATAAATCTCCATATCATCATCAATCTGCCTCGCCCAAGCATCAATACCTCCGGTAAGATTAATCAAATTAGTAAAACCTTCTCCTTCAACAAAATGAATAGCACTAGCACTTCGCATCCCATGATGACAAATAAAAACCACAGGGATATCTTTTCTAATTACACTTAAATTGGACGGAATGGAATTCAATGGAATATGCACACTATTGGCAATTGCGCACATTTCATATTCAAATGGCTCTCTTACATCTACCAACTGTATTTCTTCTCCCGCTTTTAATTTCTCACTTAATTCTTGTACTGTAATTGATTTCATTTCTTGTTTTTTTTCAATTGACTCACAGTCAAATTCATAATTACTTTCTAACTCAACTCGTTCAAAATTAGACACTACCCTTTCCACCTTAAAACTTAAGTTAGTGTTATTTAACGAATTAAAAACCTGTACTTTACCACTACTCACCTCCCCTATCTCTAGAACCATTTTCAAACACTCATTTACCATCATTGTCCCGACAAGACCAGGCAAAACCCCAAGCACTCCCACCTCAGAACAGTTAGGCACATCACTTGCCTTAGGCATGTCAGGATATACACATCTATAACTTGGACCTCCTTTGTAATTGAACACCGAAACTTGACCTTCAAACTTAAAAATTGAACCATACACCAATGACTTTTTCAATATCACACAGGCATCATTCACAAGATAGCGAGTAGGAAAATTATCCGTACCATCAACAACAATATCGTATCTCCTAATGATACCTAGCGCATTCTCTACAGTCAAAAACTCGTTGTACACATCAAAATCCACATAAGGGTTTTGATCCTTCAATTTACGAACAGCCACTTCAGCCTTAAATTGACCAACATCATTATGACCAAATAATATCTGTCGCTGAAGATTGGACACAGCAACAACATCACCATCTATCACACCGATATTTCCAACACCAGCAGCTGTCAAATACTGCAACACAGGACACCCTAAACCACCTGCTCCAACCACCAAAACCCTCGCAGACTTCAATTCCTCCTGCCCTTCCACTCCCACTTCCTGTAAACGAATGTGACGATCGTATCTTTTTATTTCTTCAGTTGATAAGGACATTTTTTAACGGATGCTTTGAATAGGATTAACGATTTATCGACAAACGATTAACGACTTTTTTTTATGAGGAATAGCACTGTATTACGTTTCAGAGTGGAAAGTTACTATTTTTTCTTATCACCTAGACAGAAGATTGCGAATCCGATAAACTCGCCACCAATCATAGCAAGACCTCTCCACAAGGTCGAAGCTTCAATCAATTTGCAACTTCGAACTTTACACAAACAAAAATAGGAAGTATTGTGAGTACTTCCTACTTTTTAATACAAATGCTATTTTACGCCCTACCTCAACTCGGTCACTTCGAGTGTTTTTCACAACAACAGTGAAGAAAAATGTATCGAGAAAGACTTCAAACTAAGGAGCCAAATACCTAACCCGGTCGCTTCTCGATACATTTTCATTTCGTTAGCACTCAATAAAAATACTCGAAGTGACCTAATAACAAACCTAGAACTTCAAAGTTAATCCTAGAAAGAAATTAGTCCCTGCTTGTGGGAAAAGTCCAGTTAACGTATATCTATCCGTTCCGCTACCTTCAGGAACCTCATATGCATCACCATAAGAACCTCCAGAAGATTGAAATCTATAATTCCATGCATTGGCCACATACTGCTCATTAAACAAGTTTCTAATCCACGCATTCACGCTTATTTCTTTGATTAATTTTGTCTTGATACGGTAAGTGACTCTAGCATCATTTACTAGATATCCATCCAACTTTGCATAATCACTTTGCGTATTGTCAATGTATTGTTCACCAACATACTTTGCAATAAATGCTAATTCCAATTGACTCTTTTCTGTTTTAATGAGCGAATATGCCAACTGACCACTAGCAATAACACTTGGAGAGAATGCAATATCAGTATTTTCATGTATCACTTCCTCTTGCCCCCATGTATCCCAATTATCAATATATTCATTAAACTGTTCAATCTTATTGGTACTAAAAGTAGCATTTGCAGATAATTGTATTCTTTCGTGGAAAAGCACTCCTCCACTCAACTCAACACCTCTTCTATAACTTACCGGTACATTTTGTCTGATAGCAGCACCCACGTCATTCAGTTCCCCTGTCACAATCAATTGATTATTGTACTCCATAGCATACAGGTTTACATTAGCAAAATACTTATCTGTATTTAACCTATACCCCGCTTCAATATCCATCATCTGCTCACTTTTAGGCCTACTATTTGGCGTAGAATTAGTGAAATCATTTCGATTAGGCTCTTTATTACCCAACCCAAAATAACCATACACATTTTGATTCTTAGTGAATGCGTAATTAACACCTGCTTTAGGATTAAAAAACATCATATCAACTGTCTGTGATACATTATTGAGTTCGTTATCAAACCCAATGAATGTATAAGATATCATCCTCCCTTGCAAGTCCACTAAAACACTCAACTTATCATTGAGATAGTAATTCATTTTAGCGTAAGCATTGAAATCATTTTTAGTCGCATCATTCTCATAATAGCGATGACCTAACTGGCCATTGCTTGCAAACTCAGACCAAATCACTTCCCCATAGTGGTCACCCAAATACTGATTTGCACCACCACCAACTAACAAGCTCATGTTGTCCGTCTTATACTCTGCAGAAATAACAGCTCCATAAAAATGATTATCCAACCATCTTCTTCTTATCAAGTCTGTCTCAGTTATAGTATCACCACTACGCGTAATGATGTCCTCTAAACCATAATCGGCTAGTTCTTCTTTTGAACCATAATTCAATGTAGAATTAAAAGCCGCACCTTTATACTGCTCAAAATAACCCAACCCCCTTGTGTACTGCAGCGCTGCATTTACCTTAAAGTTTTTGTTTGCATTATAAACATAATGCAACTGATAATGAGTCTGTTGATAGTTATCCACTTCATTCTCATAATCATAAGGATTAAATGTTCTATTCGTATCTAGGTAATTTGTTGGCACACCATTCCAGGCTTGATAAGTTTTCTCATGACCAGAGAAAGTAACCGCTTTAATCAATGACTTTTCTCCAACATAAGAACCAGAAAGGTAATAAGATTTCAAATCAGACGCTGCTCTATCGATATAACCTTCAGATTGAATATTAGACAATCTACCTTCAAACACAAACTTATTATTAAGCAGACCCGAGCCAAACTGAATTGAATTACGAATCGTGTTAAACGAACCGAAACTATTAGAAACAACCCCATAAGCATTAGGATTACTCTCCAGCGTATTTACATTGATACTCGCACCAAATGCACCTGCCCCATTGGAAGAAGTCCCTATACCTCTTTGAATTTGAATATTACTCGTAGAAGACGCCAAATCAGGCATATTCACCCAGAAAGTACCTTGAGACTCTGAATCATTGATAGGAATTCCATTTACAGTAACATTGATACGAGAAGCATCTGAGCCTCTAATACGTATTCCGGTATAACCTACACCAGCACCTGCGTCAGAATTGGTCACCACAGATGTCTGCTGATCTAGCAAGATAGGCAAATCTACACCTTGATTGTTTTTTTCGATGTCCTCTTTGCTCATGTTTTCATGCGCAACAGGAGCATCCTCCTTAACCCTTGAAGCTCTTAGAACAAACTCTTCAAGTTTTCTCGATTTGGAATTCTTTAACGTGTCTTCCTTAACAACACTTTCATTTTGCGCTAAACCTATGCTCTGCATGGCAATAGCTGCTGTAATTGTAACAATTACTTTTTTCATAATACGATTAATTAAATGTGTCCAACCAGAGGTAAGATAAACACGGTACAACAAACATTTAACTGACATCAATACTTGCCTCACTTGCGTGAAGTTTCATACTTTCTGTCTACATCCCTACGCCAGCATTATCTGGATCAGGTGCGAAACTGCTAATCAGGCAATTTCCGGGTATAATCTCAGTCGCAAAATTGCAACACCCCTTGAGTTGGCGGCAAAGGTAATTGAATGTTTTTTATCTGCAAGAACTACTTATAAATTTTTTTATCCACAGCATTCACAGCCCTTTCCAAGCGCTGCTCCCCTTGTCCTTTCACAATAAAAAAAGGAACACCTAAGCGCTTAACCTCAACCAAATAAGTTTCAAATAGTTCTTTTAAATCATTAGGATTTTCACGTAATGGATCAAACTCCCAATCTAAATCAGGATAACATAATAAATATAAATCTGGTAGATTTTTTTTCAATTGCTGATCAATCCAGGAATCAACACTACCAAATTTGAATTCAGACCAAACTTTGATGGTTAGCAAATCAGTATCGCAAATCAATAATTTGGCATTGCTACTTGCTTTTTGCTCTAATGTTAATTGTCCTTGCGCAATAGACAACAGATCTTCTTGCGTGTAAGGTCTTTTTAATCCTTCGATGTACTCACGCGCATACTCACCCACTAAAGCACCTTTAAAACGTTCATTTAGCAAACCAGCAAGCGTAGTCTTACCTGTTGACTCAGGTCCTGTAAGTACAATCTTATTCACTTCTCACTCAATTTACCTTTCCATTCTAAATAACCAGAAATTGCCAATCCTGTAAAAAAAGCAAACTGAATACTAGTCAGCGGTAGCCCCTTATACCAATACAATGGAACTGAAATCACATCTGCGATAATGAGGTATATCCAGTTTTCTATTTTCTTTAACGCCATCAACCACATTCCTACCAAGCACAATGCAGTTGTGAATGAATCAATAGCAGGAACAGTACTATCTGTAAAGGCTACTAATACATAATATAACACCAACCAAAACACGCCTACCAATCCAACGAAGAGGGCATTTTCTCCTTTAGTGCAACTTCCAATTGCTAGAGATTTATCAGAAAATGGTCTAACCCAATTGTACCAACCATAAACACTCATTATAAAATAAAAGACATTGATACCTACATCTGCATATAAGCCAGCATAATAGCACAGATACACATAGATTAGAACCGAAATTATTCCTGTAGGGTAAACCAAGATATTCTCCTTCTTGGAAAACCAAACGCTTAGTATACCAAAAACAACACCTAGCACCTCCCAAACAGACATACTTGATGCTGCTAGGACTATTTCACTCCATACGTCCATTTATTTGTTAGGTCGTAAATCGCTATTGATAAATTTCATCACCATTACTTGCTTCACCTCTTTAGCAAATGAACCTTTTAGTTCAGCAGTGATAACACGCATCACCTCATCATACTCTCCAAAAACCTGAGTACTCATGGTATTGGTAACCACAGTTAATTCAGGATGATTGTTCAACCTATCAATAAAATCTTTGATGACAGGGATGTAATTTTCATGGAGTGGGTAGTTACTAATTTCTATAGATAAATCCATTTTTATATATTTATTTAAATGGAGCAAGAAAACAGCAAGTGCCTTTACCTTAAAGACTTCTTAACTTTTCCCTTCGCCCGCATTATCGGTTTCAGGTTGTAAGGGTATTTCTCAGCCGAATTAACAGCACCCCTAAAGTATTACGGAGGCAAATCTACAGATTATTTTGATTGGAAAGACGATTTTACGATTAAACGATTTCGAATTTTGGGGTTTGAGGTTTGGGGCTGAACCTTTGCAACAACAAACATCCCACCTTTACCAACCTACTTTACCAACTTAATGACTCTTAATTTCTCACTACTTTGCAATGTCAAGAAATACGCTCCTGACGGATACATCGCAACATCAATAGTATGTATAGTGTTCGCCCTGTCAACAACATCCGAATACATTATCTCCCCCAAAACATTTACCACAACTACAGCTACCTGATCTTGCGTTGCCTTATTAGAAAAATCTATTGATAAATTGTTTGTCATTGGAACAGGATAAACACTAACACCAGCAAAATAACCTTCACCTATCCCTACCGAAGAAGCTTCATCCACTGTAGAAGTTGCAGAAACTGAACATCCATTAGCATCTTGTACAAAAATTGTGTGCACACCATTACTCAATCCTGAAAAAACATTATTACTAACAAAAGCCCCATTATCAATGCTATACTCATAAGCAGGTGTTCCACCAGTTACGATTACAGCTATCTCTCCATCATTACCATTTACCTCATCTTGAGTTGAGAGTGAAATAGTCAATTCGGTTGGCTCAGTAACAGAAAAAATAGATGATACGAAGCATCCATTTGCATCAGTAATACCAACAGAATAGTTACCTGCTCCAATACTAGAAGGATCAACACCATTCCAATCTTCAATATACCCTGGTGTCCCACCTACAACATTCAAAATCACTTCACCATCCATAAAACCATTGCATGAAGGATTACTCACTTGAGTGGTTGCTAATAATGCAGAAGGCTCCCCAACAGTAACTACATGACTTAATTCACAACCTTCAGCATCCGTAATCAAAACCGAATAACTACCCGCTTCTAGGTTATTCTGATCAACCCCTCCCCAATCTTCTATATAACCGGCAGTTCCTCCAGAGATAGTCAAAGTAGCTGAACCATCTGTCCCTCCAAAACAACTTGGCTCTAAAATATTTGACACCACATTTACTCCCGTAGGTTCCACTATAGTTACCGAACCTACTTGCGTACAATTAGCAGCATCAGTTATTGTGAAACCGAAAGTACCCGCAGACAAAGCGCTAGGATCAGCCACCCCCCAATCTTGTGTATATACTGGCGTTCCTCCAGATATCACCAACAATGCACTTCCATCATTTCCTCCTGCACAGCTTGGCGAAACCAAAGAACTACTATAAGTAATTGGTGAAGGAGAAGTCAACGTAACATCCCCAGCATAAACACAACCTACAGCATCTATCACCTCAAACGAATGTGTTCCGGCAGGTAATGCATTCGGATCAACCCCTCCCCAGTCTTCAGTATATCCAGCATTCCCACCACTTATATTCAAAACCGCACCACCGTTTGACGCCCCAAAACATGTAGGATTACTAATTGTAGCAGATACAACCATATCGGTAGGATCCACCAAAGTATAATTTTCAATTTTAGAACACCCATTAACATCCGTAACTGTAACACTATAAGAGCCTGCAGAAAGCATATTTGGATTTACAGTTCCCCAATCTTGGATATACCCAGGCGTCCCTCCAGTAATACTCAAGACAATACTACCACTAGCCTCACCATTACACAAAGGGTTTGTTATACTCTCATCAATACTGATTGCACTTGGTTCCGAAAGTGTTACCGAACTAGCGTAAACACAATTATTATCATCAGTAATTGAATAATTAAAAGTTCCAGCCGATAAAGCATTTGGATTAACACTCCCCCAACTTTCATTATACCCCGGAGTCCCACCAGAGATTGTCAACAATGCACTCCCGTCCGAAAGGCCATTACATGAAGGTTCGCTAATAAAAGAAGTAACAGTAATAGGAGTTGGCTCGGTCATTACCACACTGCCAGAAATTATACAACCATTAAGATCCGTAACGGTAAAGTTATGCGTACCTGCCGGCACAGCATTTACATTTAAACTCCCCCAACCTTCTGTATAACCGGGCGTCCCTCCTGAAATCATTAATGACACACTTCCATCAGACAGTCCGCTACATGACGGTGAAATAACGGTCTTAGTCACGGTAATGGCACTTGGATCAACTATGGTAACATTGCCAGAAACAACACACCCAGCAGCGTCAGACACAGTATAACTATGACTCCCTGCAGATAATGCACTACTATTTGCTCCACCCCAATCTTCAGTGTATGCAGTTTCTCCTCCAGTTATTTGCAATGTGGCTGAACCATTCATACCATTACAACTAGGTTGGATTACAGTTGGTGCAACTTCTAACGGCTGATAATTACAAGACTGATTGTAAGTAATTCTTGTTGATGCAGTAAGAGAATCCTGAAAAGTACTAAAATCATCACAATCACCTTTCAAGGTGTAATCCAACCAAAGGTTAAGAAAATCAAAAGTCACTTGATGTTGTTCCGTTCTGGTAATTGCAATCCCAGAAGAACTTGTACCTTCTCCAAAATCGCAAGCAGTATTAGTATTTGCAAAGTAACAATGCGCACCCCCCAACACATTTATGAAAGTTTTGCAATCTGAAGCCAAGTTATCATACATTGGAATATGGTGATCTACCGCTGGTGTCACACCGTCTTGCGCCCCAGACAACACTACAGAAGGAACAGTAATGGAAAGCGCACTATTAATAGAAGACACTCCGTTAGTACTAGATTCCGCAGGAGCAAGACCAATTAATGTTTTAAGATTTGTATTTCCGTTGGAACATAAAGAATCAGCAGCAAGAAAAGATGCTCCACCACCCATTGAATGCCCCATTAGTGCCGTATTAGCCGCTACAGCATTAAAAATAGGAGAAGTTGCATTAAGTCCTTCGGCTTGAATCTGAGTAACCAAATATTCCAAGTCCCAACCAAAAGCCTGATGATCTGTACCAAAAATACTTCCTTCTGTTCTTGGAAACACCATAATATATCCTCTAGGCACGAATTCCTCCCAAAGATTCTCATAAGCACTCCAAGCCATTACAAAACCATGACCAAATACAATCACAGGATAATTACCTGCTACAACAGGTGTATTATCTCCTGCAGAAGTTGCTGGATAATAAATTTCAGTCTCAATGGCTCGATTCCCCCTTTCAGGATCCTGAAAAGTAACATTATAATGTCCAACCTGATGTTGTGACTTTATAATTAATACAATAAAAATAGACAAGAATAATAACAACGTTTTCATAGTTCTAAATTTTAAGTTCAGAACCAAGGTAAACTAATTATGATTTTTAGTTTGTAGTTTTATTTTATCGGTAGCATTAAATTATTAATGGTAGTTACCCTAAACTAATTTACTCGTTTTCAACATTTAACATATCCCCATTTAGTAAAATATAGCATTTGTACTTAAACAAAAAAAATCCCCACCACATTTCTGTAGCGAGGATTTATTATAAGTTTTTAGCCGTTAGCGCCTGCCTACCGGACAGGCTTAGTTTTTAGTCCTATCCGATTGCAAAAGCAAGTCTAGAGTCTAAAAATCTAACATTAGTAACAATAAGAACCTTTCTCAATTAATTTAAGAGCGATTCTTTGTCTTGCTTCTTTAGCATTAAATGGTGCATGCTTAGTAAATCTCTTAAGCCCCATCATCATCATAGTCAATTCATCTGCTTCAACAAATGAATTTAAAGCATCTTTCCCTGCTTTATTCATCATATCCGCCATGTCATAAATCAACACTCTCATCATATCTAATTGCTCTTGACAAGCTGCTTCACCTTTTGCAGCGACCATTTTCTCTACTCTCAACATTGTAGATTCAGCAACATAAGTCCAGATAATCATATCCGAGATATTCATAACAATCTCTTGCTCCTTAGCCATTGTAGCTCCAATTTTTTGAGCTGCTGTTCCCGCTATCATTAAGATTGCTTTCTTGAAGTTTTTGATGTAACCTTTTTCTGCTGCAAACAAAGCCGTATCTGCTGCACCGAAATCAGGAATACCCATCAATTCTTTACCAACAGCTGTAGCAGGTCCAACTAAATCTAGTTCGCCTTTCATTGCCTTACGCATGATCATGCTTACCACCAACATTCTATTAATTTCATTAGTTCCTTCAAAAATCTTATTGATTCTAGAATCTCTATATGCTCTTTCAATGTTAGTTTCTGCAGAATACCCCATTCCACCATGAATTTGCACACCTTCATCTACAACATAATCCAAAGTATCAGAACCGTACACTTTCAAGATAGCACACTCAATAGCAAAAGCTTCAATACCTTTCAATGTTGCTTTTCCTTTCTCCATTCCTCCATCAATCAATGCTTTGATAGCATCGTCAATGTTTTGCCCAGCTCTATACGTAGCAGATTCAGTAGCAAAAGTTCTAACACATTGCTCAGCCAATTTATGACGAATAGCACCGTATTTTGAGATTGGTCTTGTAAACTGCTCTCTTTCATTAGCATATTTCACAGACTCATTGATTGCTTCTTTAGAACCACCCATTACGCCTGCACCTAATTTGATACGTCCGATGTTAAGAATATTTACAGCAATTTTGAATCCTTGTCCTCTTTCAAACAATTGATTTTCCACTGGAATAACTACATCATTGAAAAATACTTGACGAGTAGAAGAACCTTTGATTCCCATTTTCTTCTCTTCAGCATTCATTGTAACACCTGGTGTTCCACCTTCCACAATAAATGCAGTTAAGTTTTCATCATCATCAATTTTAGCAAAAACTGTCAACACATCTGCAAAACCAGCATTGGTAATCCACATTTTTTGACCGTTCAAAATCCAAGACTTTCCGTCTTCAGATAATTTTGCTTTAGTTTTTCCACTGTTTGCATCAGAACCAGCAGAAGGTTCAGTTAAACAATAAGAAGCTTTCCACTCACCTGAAGCCAATTTTGGAATATACTTAGCCTTTTGCGCTTCATTTCCATAATAAAGGATTGGCAAAGTACCAATACCCGTGTGTGCTCCATAAGCTACAGAGAAAGAATGTCCTCCTCCTAACGCTTCAGTTGCTAATAATGTAGTTTTGAAATCTACGCCCATTCCACCTAATTCCTCTGGAACTGAAAGACCAAGTAAACCTAATTCACCTGCTTTCTCTACCAATTTTGGCATCAATTCAGGATCTTTCATTGAGTCAATTGCATCCAAATGTGGATGAACCTCAGCAGCAAGGAAATCCATACACATTTGTGCAATCATTCCTTCCTCTTCAGAAAAGTCTTCTGGTGTAAAAATCTCTTTGTAATCTGTATCACGGATGATGAATTCACCTCCGGTGATGGCTTTTTTATTCTCACTCATTTTATTCGTTTTTTTTTTAGATGCTAGATATTAGATGCTAGATGCTAGACTTTTTTTTGACTGGCACTATCATTTAACATCTTTCCTAAGTTTTATGACAAAACCTCGAATCATCTTTTGATTTTCATTTATGTTATTTAAAATATTATCGATCTGATCATTATTAAGAATCAAAACATCCTTTGCTAATTCTAGTTGCGTTTGCAATTCAAAAGAAGAACCTAATGCAATCTCTAAAAACCTACAGAAGTCCTTATCCGAGTTTCTACTCGAACCTTCTGTAATATTTGAAGGAACAGAAACCGCACAACGCCTCACTTGACTTATCAGTCCAAAATTCTCACTTTGAGGAAACTCTTTAGAAATTAAATAAACTTCTTTAGCTATCTCAAATGATTTCTTCCAAATATTTAGTTCTTTATAATTATGCATCTTCCGTCTAATGTCTAGAATCTAGCGTCTAACGTCTTATTACAATAACTCAAAAACTCCTGCTGCACCTTGTCCAGTTCCAATACACATAGAAACTACACCATACTTCTGCTCTCTTTTTCTCATTTCATTGAATAATTGAACAGAAAGTTTAGCTCCGGTACATCCAAGTGGGTGCCCCAAGGCAATTGCTCCACCGTTTACATTCACGATATCTGGATTAATCCCCAACTCTCTAACACAAGCAACTGCTTGAGACGCAAATGCTTCATTGATTTCGAATTGTTCAATATCATTTAGAGTTAAACCTGCTTTTTTAACTGCCTTCGGAATGGCATACATTGGTCCCATTCCCATTACTCTAGGTTCAAGACCTACTACGGAGAAGTTTACTAATCTTGCGATTGGCTCAACATTCAATTCCTTCAACATTTCTTCAGAAACAACCATTACAAATGCGGCTCCATCTGAAGTCTGAGAAGAATTACCAGCTGTAACGGAACCACCTGCTGCAAAAACAGGACGTAGTTTAGCCAAACCTTCAAGTGTAGATGCTCTAGGTCCTTCATCTGTATCTACAATATATGAACGTTCTTGTCTTTTTTCGTTTTCATCTAAGTAAACTTCATTAACTGTGATTGGTAAAATATCATCTTTGAATCTACCAGATTTAATCGCTTCAATCGCCTTATTTTGAGAATGCGCGGCAAAAATATCTTGCTCTTCTCTTGACACATTATATCTATTAGCTACTGCTTCAGCTGTCAATCCCATTCCCCAATACCAATCTGGGTGCTCTTTACTCACTTTAGCATTAGGAACAACTCTCCATCCTCCAAAAGGAATTGGCGACATGGTCTCTACTCCACCTGCAATGATACAATCTGCTTGACCAGCTTGAATTTGTGCTGCTGCTATAGCAATGGTTTGTAATCCTGAAGAACAGTATCTATTTACTGTCATTCCTGGTACTTTATCAGTATTCAATCCCATTAAGGAGATCATTCTACCAATATTTAATCCTTGCTCCGCCTCTGGCGTTGCATTCCCCACGATGACATCATCAATTCTTTCATGATCCAACTGTGGAAAATCTGCTAATAATCCTTTGATTACTTCTGCGCCTAATTCGTCAGCTCTTTTAAATTTGAAAAGTCCTCTCGGTGCTTTCCCAACTGCTGTACGATATCCGGCTACTATATATGCTGTTTTCATTTCGTTTTTGTTGTTATTTAAGACAAAAGACTTTAAGACAAAAGATTTTAAGACCGAAATCTTATATAACTAATGTTCTTTTAAAGCCTCCTATCATTTTTTGTAACTCGTTTATTTTTTCAATTATCTCTTTGACATCGATTTCATACAAATTTGCCGATATAATTAACTGTGTTTCTAATTCATAAGAAGAAGCCATACTAATATCTAAAAATCTATTAAAATCTTTGTTAGTTGTTCTTCCACTTCCTTCCGCTATGTTAGAAGAAATAGAAACTGCAGACCTACACATTTGACTTTTCAAACCAAATTTCTCTTCAGATGGTAATTGAGACACCAAGACATATAATTCTGTAACCAATTGAATTGATTGCTTCCAAATATTTAACTCTCTAAAATTGTGTTTCATTTCTTTCTAAATATAATTTAGTCTTTTGTCTTGAAATCTTTTGTCTTTCAGTCTAATTCCTAAGTACACGTCCTGTTTGCAAAATACTCTGAATTCTCTCTAAAGTTTTCTTCTCAGTACAAAGTTCCAAGAAGGCTTTTCTTTCAAGATCTAATAAGTATTGTTCTGAAACTTTAGTTGGCTGAGATAAATCTCCTCCACACATTACAAATCCTAATTTTTCAGAGATTAACTTATCATGCTCAGAAATATATTTCCCATTGTACATTGAATCTGCACCAACGTAAACAATTCCTAAACCTTCATTACCATAAACAGTGATATCTTTACGTTTTGCTGGTTGTTGATATCCTTTGCTTACCATTGCCATACAAACTTGTTTTGCATAAGCCAATTGGTGTGCTCTAGAAACAACAACTTCATCCAATCCTTTTCTATAGTATCCCAGTTCAAATGCTTCGTGAGCAGATGTTCCTACTTTGGCTTGACCAACAGTCAAGAATCTATTTCTAAGATTGTTGATTCTAATATCACCTTCATTTAAGTCATCGTAATTTCTTACAGCAAACTCTTTGGTTCCACCTCCACCAGGTATCAATCCAACACCAAACTCAACTAATCCTGTGTATGTTTCAGCGTGAGCGATAACTTTATCTGCATGAAGACAGATTTCGCAACCTCCACCTAGCGCCATTCCGTGAGGAGCAGCAATAACAGGAACAGAAGAATATCTTAATCTCATCATTGTGTTTTGGAAAGCACGGATAGCGAAATCTAATTCGTCATACTCTTGCTCCACAGCCATCATGAATATCATACCAACATTAGCACCTGCAGAGAAATTTGCTCCCTCATTAGAAATTACTACACCAGTATATTTATCATTTTGTTCTGCTAAATCCAATGCTTCGTTAATTCCAGCAAGGACACCAGCACCAATCGTATTCATTTTAGTGTGGAATTCTACATTCAAAATACCATCACCTAAATCAATGATGTGAACATCTGAATTACTCCAAACTGTATTAGAATCTCTCAAGTTTGCCAAAGAAATTAATTCTTCAGTTCCAGGAATTATTTTGTATTCTTTTGCATTGATGTCATAATACATTTTGTTTCCATTCTCAATCTTGTAGAATGAAGTAACACCAGCTGCTTGCATGTCATAAATGAATTGAGCAGGTTTTCTACCCATCTCTTCCATTACTTTCAATGCTTTCTCAAATCCGATGGCATCCCATGTTTCGTATGGTCCCATTTCCCAACCGAATCCAGCACGAAGTGCATCATCGATTTTATACAACTCATCAGAAATCTCAGGGATTCTGTTTGTTACATACTGGAAAACACCTGTATAAACGCTTCTGTAGAAATCTCCTGCTTTGTCTTTACCAGAGAAAAGAATTTTTGTTCTTTTAGCCAAGTCATTTTCTTGCTTAGCTAATTCTAATGTTGCGAATTTCACTTTATTCTGCGAACGATACTCTAAAGTATTAAGGTCTAATACTAAGATTTCTTTTTTACCTTCTGCATTTTTAGATTTCTTGTAGAACCCTTGACCAGATTTAGAACCTAACCAATTATTCTCAACCATTTTTGAAACAAAATCAGGCGTTTCAAAAACTTCTAATCTTTCATCTGTTGGACAGTTTTCTTTTACACCATTAGCAACATGTACTAAAGTATCCAATCCAACAACGTCACAAGTTCTGAATGTAGCCGACTTTGGTCTACCCATTGCAGGACCAGTTAATTTGTCAATTTCCTCAACAGTCAAATCCATTTTCTTAACCGTATGGAATAAGTCTTGGATAGCGTATACACCTACTCTATTAGCAATGAATGCTGGCGTATCTTTACAAAGAACTGTATCTTTTCCTAAAACTCTAGCACCGTAATCCATTAAGAATTCTACTACTTCGTTATCTGTTTTGTCTGTTGGAATTACCTCCAATAATTTCAGGTAACGTGGAGGATTGAAGAAGTGAGATCCAGCGAAATTCTTTTGGAAATCTTCTGATCTATCTTCCAGCATTTGATGAATGGGAATTCCAGAAGTATTAGAAGTAACTAATGTTCCTGGCTTTCTGTATTTTTCAACATTTGCAAATACAATTTTCTTGATATCTAATCTTTCCACAACTACTTCGATGATCCAATCTGCTTCAGAGATTTTATGCATATCATCAGTCATATTTCCTGTTTCAATTCTTGAAACAAATGACTTACTATAAATTGGAGAAGGATTTGATTTTAATGCAAACTTAAGTGCATCATCAACCAGTTTGTTTCTGGCTTTCTTGTCTTCTGAATCTACTGCTTCTTTTGGTACGATGTCTAATAAAAGAACTTCGCAACCAACGTTAGCAAAATGACAGGCAATTCGGGAGCCCATTACTCCTGAACCTAAAACCGCCACTTTCTTAATGTTTCTTTTCATGTTGTCTTTTAAGTTTTAGTTAAATACTTCGTTATTATCTATTAATTTATTCACTTTAGCAATCACTCTAAACGTTGTTTCGAGATCTTCCTTAGGAATTTCTTTATATACTTTATCATTGAATTTTAGCACCACATTCCTTGCTAAATTCCTGTGCTTCTTTCCTTCTTTGGTAAGAAATAACTTTACTAATCTTTTGTCAGTAGCATCTGTTTCTTTGGTGATGTACCCTTTTTCTTCCAAAGACTTTATCATCCTCGTTAGACTTCGTGGTTCCATCCCCATCTTAGGAGCCAACTTTGTAGAAGGCGTTCCTTCTGCTTCAATATTGAGCAACGCATACCCAATAGCCATAGAACCTCCAAAAGCACTTGCTTGCAGGTTGTACATTCTTGAAATATTGTACCATGCCCATCTGATATGAAAATCTATCGATTCTTCGGGCCTCATTTTTTTTCTATCCACATTCACTGCTACGAATGTAATTAAAATTTGTTATGCATGCATACTAAATCGAAATAAAGTTATGCACGCATACCTTATATTTAGAAAAAGAAATTGGAATAACACATTTAAATACTAGATTTGTAAACCTAATCTAAAAAAAACAATTTATTCTAATATGTCTATTAGATTGATTTTAATCAGCATTGTTGGTCTATTAATAATAGGCTGTTCTTCTCATGGAAAAGTAAAAGAGTTTGATGGGTTAGAAATTTTCTACCATAATGATGCAGACATTGCTGAAGTAACTAAATTAGGTGAATACTTAACCTCCGTGAAATTTACAAATGGAGATCAAAAATCCTTACAATTTTTAAGAACAGATACGACTATTACTGTAAAAATGATTGTGGACAGCAAAATACTCACTAATGATTCGATACTACTATTGCTCAAAGATTTTAGGAAAGACTTAAATTCTTCAATTTATACGGGTACTCAATTTGAACTACACCTTTGCGACAAATATTTTGAAACAAAAAAGGTATTGAACAGCAATGAGTAAAGCAGCACAACCCAATCCATCTACATTGTTTGATAGTTATTTAGAAAATGTAAAACTTGATTTAGCCAAAAAGTTTTCACTTCTGCTAACCTTTGTTTTCACGTTACTCACATTAGTCCACATGCACGAAGATATCGAAAACTTTGTGATCATGTCGTTCGGGTTAGCTCTTTGTCTATTTTGTTTCATTTATGTTCACATCACCGGGAAATACAAGATTGTTTACTATACCTTTAGCGTTGCGGGGGTTTGCGTAAGTAGTATATCATTGAACATGCTTCCATCTGCGACACATTTTGGTGATTTTATTTGGATGTTTTGTGCAGTAGTTCTTGCGTTTTTTGGGATTAACAATCGACTAGGGTTTTTATTGCTTTTTATATGCTCTATTTCTATTGCACTTTTCGTATTATTCAATGTTAATGAAAACATTGTGACTCAACAACCAAGGACTAACTTTCAAAAATTCTCATTACTCACTGAGTTAATATTTGGTTTCTACCTTGGTCTTTACATGATTTATCTGATAGTTAAATTCTATAATCACTCGGAGAAAACACTAAAAGCGACTAATAATCAACTTAAACTTCAATATGATAAAATCAAAGTTCAAGATGAGGAAAAAACAATATTAGTAAAGGAAATTCACCACCGGGTAAAAAACAATCTTCAGATAGTATCTTCATTATTGCGAATGCAAAGTAATGAATTGGAAAGTGAAGAAAGTAAACAACACTTTCAAGAAGCTATAGATAGAATTCTAGCTATGTCCATGATACACCAAAAATTATATCAAGGAGAATCATTAGCTAAAGTGAATCTTACTGAATATTTTGAAGATTTAATATTAGAACTTATCAGACTCTATGACAATAAGATCAAAATTTCAAGAAACATTATAATTAAGGTTGACAAAATTGGACTAAAATCAATTGTGCCATTAGGACTTTTGGTAAACGAATTAGTTTCCAACAGTTTAAAACATGCTTTCAAAAACCGAGAGGACGGTAATATTGAATTATCATTTTTAAAAAACAATGACGGTATTATACTTCATTATGGTGACAATGGAATTTGGTCTGATAAGAATCTGAATAAGAAAAGTGGTGGATTTGGACTAGAATTAATTGACATATTGATAGAACAACTTGAAGGTGATTCATCTATATCAAAAGAGAAAAAAGGTACCTCCTACAGAATTACATTCCCTGAATTAGATGAATAACAAGCCTCATAAACTAGTAAACAAAGGCTTTCATTAGAATAATTAACATTCTATTTTAACATAAATAGACAAAAAAAAGTCTTTTTACATCTAATTATCTAACAATAAAACAGACATCACATCAAGGTTTGCTTTCAAAAAATATTTTGTTTTTCTTAGTGATATCAATAGGATACAATTATTATGATAATAATATAACTAATAAAGATTGGTAGTCCACAGAACTATTCTACCTTTGCACGCTAAATTAACAAAACAGTATGTCATCTATAAGAAACATTGCCATCATAGCCCACGTAGATCACGGGAAAACAACATTGGTAGATAAAATCATTTACGCTTGTCAAACACTTGACGATAGAAAAGAAGCCACAGAACTAATTCTTGATAACAATGATTTGGAGCGTGAAAGAGGAATTACGATTCTTTCTAAAAACGTATCTGTAAATTACAAAGGTGTAAAAATCAACATTATTGACACACCAGGTCACGCTGACTTTGGAGGAGAAGTAGAACGTGTATTAAAAATGGCTGATGGTGTATTACTATTGGTAGATGCATTTGAAGGTCCAATGCCACAAACAAGATTTGTGATGACCAAAGCAATTGAATTAGGATTAAAACCTATTGTAGTTGTAAACAAAGTAGATAAAGAAAACTGTACACCAGAATTAGCACAAGACAATGTATTTGACTTGATGTTTAATGTTGGAGCAAATGAAGAGCAGTTAGATTTCGTTACCATTTTTGGTTCTGCCAAAATGGGATGGATGAGTACTGACCACACTAAACCTACAGATAATATGTTTCCATTATTGGATGCTGTATTGGAAAACATTCCAGAAGCACCATATAATGAAGGTACTCCACAAATGCAAATTACTTCTCTTGATTTCTCTGCCTTTACAGGAAGAATAGCCATTGGACGATTATTGAGAGGAGATCTTGAAGTTGGTAAAGACTACACGCTTTGCAAAGCTGATGGCAACAAAAAAATTAGAATTAAAGAATTACACGTTTTTGTTGGACTTGGTAAAGAAAAAGTTGACAAAGTAAGAAGTGGAGATATTTGTGCCGTAGTTGGTATTGAGGATTTTGAAATTGGAGATACCATCTCTGATTTAGAAAACCCAGAGCCTTTGACAAGAATTAAAGTGGACGAACCTACCATGAGTATGTTGTTTACAATTAACAACTCTCCTTTCTTTGGTAAAGAAGGTAAATTTGTTACATCTCGTCACTTAAGAGATAGATTATTCAAAGAAACCGAAAAGAACTTAGCATTGAGAGTAGACGAAACAGCTACTGAGGATAAGTTTAACGTATTTGGAAGAGGTATTCTTCACTTGTCTGTTTTGATTGAAACAATGAGAAGAGAAGGATATGAATTGCAAGTTGGGAAACCACAAGTAATTGAAAAAGAAATTGATGGTGTAAAATGCGAACCAATGGAAACATTGGTAATTGATGTTCCTGAAGAATACTCTGGAAAAGCAATTGAATTAGTCACTCAAAGAAAAGGTGACTTACTAATAATGGAGCCAAAAGGAGATTTACAGCATTTAGAGTTTGACATACCTTCAAGAGGGTTAATTGGATTGAGAAATAATATCCTAACTGCAACTGCAGGTCAGGCAATTATGACACACACATTCAACAAATTTGCCCCATTCAAAGGAGAAATTCCTTCAAGAATGAAAGGATCGTTAATCTCTACTGAGCAAGGTCCAGCAACAGGTTTTGCTATCAATAGATTACAAGATAGAGGTCGTTTCTTCGTAGCGCCACAAGACGTTATCTACAAAGGACAAGTAGTTGGTGAGCACTCAAGAGACAATGATCTTGAAGTAAACTTAGTAAAAGGAAAGCAATTGACAAATATGCGTAAATCAGGTTCTGATGACGCGATGAAAATTGCTCCAAAAACAGAATTTTCTTTGGAAGAAGCAATGGAATACATTGCTGAAGACGAATATTTAGAAATAACGCCTGTAAGTTTGAGAATGAGAAAAATCTAATTCCTGACTTTACTGATTCAGAAAAAGACTCATCATTTATTTGATGGGTCTTTTTTATTTATAGGAACTATTGACATCAATTAGCACTTGCATTTATTAATGTACTCTTATACATTTAGACACAATATCTCTTTAAATAAACATGAACTTTTATACAATTTTTGAGTATTACTTTAAACAAGTAAAAATAACTCATTCCGTCTAACATGAAAATAATCACTTTCCTATCAAGTCTATTAATAGTAATAACTACATCTGCACAGTTAAAAGGAATAATAGCAGAGAAATACACACACTTCCAGTTGACTACAAAAAAAGATACAATTGATTTTGTTATCGCTGATACAAGCACTACAATCCAAAAACCTGTTTTACTTTTTTGTCAAGGCTCCCAACCAGTCCCTTTATTTTTAGATTTAAAAAAACAAGGCATTTATCCAGTTGCACTAAGCAACTTTAATGTGGATGAGATGAAAAAGCACTATCATATTGCTGTTATTTCTATGCCTAAAACACCAATAATTGTTGGACCTGATAATTTGAACAAATCCTATTGCTATATTACAGACACGACAGAAGAACACAGTTACTCAACAGAATATTTACTGGCAGACTATATGGAAAACTATGTTAGACGTGCTAATATCGTTTTAAAGTATCTATTGAAACAGGATTGGGTTGATTCCAAAGAATTGATTGTTGCAGGTCATTCTCAAGGCGCTCGTGTAGCGGTGTGCATAGCCGCTTCCAATAAGAAAGTTTCAAAACTAGGATTATTCGGATATAATCCCCATGGAAGAATTGACCAACAAATTAGACAAGCACGAAAAGATGCAGAAAAAAATAAAATAACTTGGGAACAAGCTGATGCTATCATTAATAATCAATATGATTTTTATAAAGACATTTTAAATGAAGACATGGTGAAGAAAAATCCGTCACTTGTGTCTTGGAAATCATTTTCCAAACCTACTTTAGAAAAACTACTCCAACTTACAATTCCAATTTATTTAGCATATGGAAGTGATGACATAATTACTGATTATTGTGATTTAATTCCATTGTACTTCATAGAAAAACAGAAAACAAATTTAACACGAAAGTTCTATCCAAATCTTGAGCACAACTTCTTTAAAATAAAAAAGGACGGCTCCATTGATTACGCCAAAGGACGCTGGAATTCAGTAATGAACGAATTTATAGAATGGACACAACAATAACTAATTGGACAATAAAAAAAATCGAACGAGAATAGAATGAATTGACAAGAACTCCTATGTTGCCATCCTGATGTATCCCAATGTAAACACCCTTCTCCCCTATTGGTTATTACCATAATTTCATTTTTAAAACAAAAAACATTCCGACCGGTATTTTTTTGTATATATTTGCATCATGCAACAAGACATTAAGTCCGAACATACCAAACAATTAATCATTGACGAGGCGTTTAAACTATTTTATAAAAATGGTTTTAAAGCAACGAGTATTCCTCAAATAATGAAAGCAGCTTCATTAACAAAGGGTGCTTTTTATCATCATTATAAAAATAAAGAGGAATTAGGGCTTAAAGTTATTGATGCTAAGATTCAAAAAAGAGTTGTAGAAACCATGATTGAGCCATTACAACAAGATGGCGATGCACTTTCATTGATTGAAGCTACTTTCAAAAATAGAATCAAATCATTTCCTGAATTTGACAAACAGCATGGTTGCCCGTTGAATAATTTCATCAACGAAATTGGTGACTATGAAGTTAATTATCAAACTGCCATGAGAAAGGTTATTGATAAATGGAAGGAAGCATTAGTAGCGACCATTGAAAGAGGAATAAAAGATAAAACTATTGATCCTAGTATATCAAGTGCATCAGTTGCTATATATTTAATAAGCGCATTTGAAGGTGTGAGAGGCATTAGAAAACTATACGATGATGACCAAATTTTAAAAGAATACTTAAACGGATTAGCTATTTACCTTGATAAATTGAAAGTCTAATTTTTTTTTAATCCAAAACATACCGATAGGAATGTTTTTAATTTAAACAAACAGAAAAGAATGAATAACAGAAGAAACTTTATAAAACAAGCAGGATTATTAGGATTAGCAAGTGCTGCTATTCCACAATTGACATTTGCCAACAGTAATTCCCAGAACAAAACAACTAGTATTATGACCAACAGACCCAAAGTATTATTTTTTGACGTAAACGAGACGCTTTTAGATTTAACACAAATGAAAGAAAGTGTAGGAAAAGCACTTGGAGGAAGAGCAGACTTACTACCACTATGGTTTACCACCATGCTTCAGTATTCATTAGTAACGACCGTAGGCAGACAATACAATGACTTTGGTATCATTGGAGCCGCAGCATTACAGATGGTAGCCGCTAATCATGACATCAAACTTACTAAAGAAGAAGCTGAAGATGCTATTCTAACACCTATTAGATCCTTGCCCGCTCATCCAGAAGTAAAGGCTGCGCTTCAAGCGTTAAAAGATGCGGGGTATAAATTGGTATCCTTTACCAACTCATCCAACATTGGTGTAGAAACACAATTTAAAAATGCAGGACTTACAGACTATTTTGAAGAAAGACTAAGTATTGAAGATATAGGTAAATTCAAACCTCACACAGATGCTTATGAATGGGCAGCAAGAAAAATGGGTGTTCAACCAGAGGAATGTATGCTAGTAGCAGCACATGGATGGGACATTGCTGGTGCTGTTTGGGCAAAATGGAGAGGTGCTTTTGTAGCAAGACCAGGTGCTCAACTTTATCCATTAGCACCAGAACCAGAAATCAATGAAGCCAACTTGACATTAATAGCAGAGCAATTAATTGCCATTAAATAATTAAATCAAAACATGAAAAATAAAACAAATCTAATAATCAATATTCTTGTGATCTTGGCAATGACTTTTTTTGCTATACCCAAGTTATTAGGAAAACCACAAAGCATTGAAGGATTTAAACAATTTGAAGCAGCTATTCATATTGATGCTGATTTGTTTAGAATATTTACTGGCGTTTCAGAATTGGCAATTGTGGCGCTTGTGCTTCTCTACGCTTTAAGCCATGATAAAATAATTGGAACAATGGCTTTTGGATTTTTATTGGTAACTATGATTTCTGCATTAGGATTGGAATTTTTCGCAAGACCTGAACCAAAAATTTTACTTGTCATTATAGCGGTATTTCTTTCAATTATGGCTGCGTATCAATTGAAAAAATTAACTCAACATAAAACTTTAATAATATGAAATTAGAAAATAAAGTAATCATCGTAACTGGTTCATCCAGAGGAATTGGAAGAGAAACTGCTGTTTTACTTGCCGAAAATGGTGCAAGTATTATCGTAAATCATTCTAACAGTGATGCGGAAGCGGCTGAAGTAGTCAAAACAATTACTGAAAAAGGAGGAAAAGCCATCGCCATAAAAGCGGATGTTAGTAACAGAGGAGATGTAACAACATTGTTTGACAAAGCAATTGAAACTTTTGGTCAGGTAAATGTATTGGTAAACAATGCAGGCGTGATGACTTCTAAGTTATTAAAGGACAATACAGAGGAAGATTTCGATAGACAATTTGACATTAATGTAAAAGGAGTATTTAACACCATGCAAGAAGCAGAAAAAAGACTTGCTGACAATGGGAATATTATCAACTTTTCATCCAGTACCACCAAATTAATGTTTCCTACTTATGCACTCTACTCTGCGAGTAAGGCTGCTGTAGAACAAATGACTCGTGTATTCTCAAAAGAAATTGGCAGAGGTATTTCTGTAAATGCATTGGCTCCTGGTGCGACAGAAACAGATTTATTCATGACGGGAAAATCACAAGAAACCATTGACAAATTAAGTTCGATGAATGCTTTTAATCGATTGGCAAAACCTATAGATATCGCTAGAGTTGTGCTATTTTTAGCAAGTGATGAATCTAAATGGATTTCAGGACAAGTAATTGGTGCCAATGGCGCTTTAGTGTAATTTAAAATAACAAAACAAAAACATGAAAAATAAAATATCAACAATCCTATTATTAAGCATCTCGCTTATCTCTTGTGGAGAAATCGCTGAAAGTGAAAGAGAAACTGACACAGTAAAAATATCACCTGCTGAAGTTACCTTCCAAAATAAAGGTCATGAACTAGTTTACAACATGACACAGAAAGTAGGAACCTATCAAGATCTTTTGGATAAAAAAGATGTCTCTTACACCTACACATACACAACTCCAGATGGTAAGTCTGATATTATGAACGAAAAATATCTTTTTGATGGTCAATTATCCTATGCTAAATATCAGCAACACGATAGAACTTTTCCAGACTTAGTTGGAGAGATTGAACAAGGTTATGATGGCAACGAGTTTTGGTTAAAACATGAAGGGCAAATTATAGATGATGCTGACAGGATAAAAAGAGTTACTTTTAATAGAGCAACGAACTTCTATTGGTTTGCCATGTTCCAAAAACTAATGGATCCAGGTTTGAATTACGAATACATTGGTGAGCAAAACATTGACAACAATCCTTACGATGTGGTAAAGGTTACTTTTGAATCTCCTAACGGAAAGCCAACAGACATTTATCAATTGTACATTAATAAAGAAACTTCTTTGGTTGATCAATTTCTATTCACAGTTGCAGATTTTGGAAAAATGGAAGTACCAAATTTAATGCAAATGAAGTATGAAGAGGTTGACGGAATGTTGATTCCTACTGTAAGGCAATACAAAAAATCTACTTGGGATGCCACTGTAAGTGAAGAACCATGGATATATGTTACATGGACAGATATTACATTCAATAATGGTCTAACGAAAGAACATTTTACGAAATAAGAAAGATAAAATATCTTAAAAATATCAACCAATAAAAATGGCGTTCATAAATTATGTAACGCCATTTTTTTTAATTATTTTAGAAAGCACCTTACATTACAAACTCATCATCCTTGTTTGCAACGAGGATATAATAGCTGAGTGTTTGCAACGCTCGTAAGTTGTCTCATTTCCATATAAACTGAAAATCAAAATTTACCGCTCTTAATTCTACAACTCAGCAGCCAATTTACTTCCTTGCTCAATAGCTCTTTTGGCATCTAATTCACCGGCCATAAAAGCACCTCCAATAATATGAACAGAAACACCTTTGGCTTTTAATGGTTCGTATAACTCATTTTTACTAATTTGTCCTGCACAGATAACTACGTTATCTACTTCTAGCACCTTCGGTTCACCTTTGATTGTAATGTGCAATCCTTGATCATCAATTTTCTGATACTGCACACTATTTATCATCTTAACATTCTTATTCTTCAAAGCAATACGGTGAACCCAACCAGTAGTTTTACCTAGTCCAGCACCTACTTTGGTATCCTTTCTTTGCAACAAATAAACTTCCCTTGGTGAAGGATGTGGTTGTGGCGTTATTCCTTCAATACCAGATCTAACTTCATTTTCGGGGTCAATCCCCCACTCTTTTAAGAATGCTTGCACATCCAGTGATGTAGACTTCCCTTCATGCACTAAATATTCTGCTGTATCAAATCCAATACCTCCAGCACCAATAATGGCAACTTTCTTCCCTACTTCTTTTTTCAGTTTCAAGACATCTATGTAACTCAATACTTTAGGGTGGTCAATTCCTTCCATTTTCAATTTACGAGGTATTATTCCCGCTGCTACAACCACCTCATCAAAACCAGTTAAATCATCCACTTCAACTTTTGTATTGAGTCTCAAATCAACATTATGTAATTCTATTTGCTTGTTATAATACCTTATCGTTTCGTAAAATTCTTCTTTACCCGGCACTTGTTTAGCAATGTTAAATTGTCCGCCAATTTCTGGTGCAGCATCAAACAACGTCACTTTATGACCTCTGCTTGCTAAATTAGTAGCACAAGATAATCCTGCAGGTCCTGCACCAACGATTGCAATATTTTTTGCTTTGGTAACAGGCAAGAAATTCAATTCTGTTTCATGACAGGCACGAGGATTGACTAAACATGTTGCCGTTTGTCTTTTAAAGATGTGATCCAAACAAGCTTGATTACATCCAATACAAGTATTTATTTCGTCTTCCCTGCCTTCTGCAGTTTTCTTGATTATTTCTGGATCTGCCAAGAATGGTCTAGCCATAGATATCATGTCTGCACATCCTTCTTGTAATACTTCTTCTGCTACTTTAGGGTCATTGATTCTATTGGTTGTAACCAAAGGAATATTCACTTCTCCCATCATTTTCTTCGTCACCCAAGAGAATGCTGCTCTAGGCACCATTGTAGCGATAGTAGGTATTCTTGCTTCGTGCCAACCAATACCCGTATTAATAATCGTTACACCTGCTTTTTCTAGTTCTTTGGCCAATATCACTACTTCATCCCAAGTACTGCCACCTTGCACCAAGTCTAACATAGACAACCTGAAGATGATGATAAAATCAGTTCCTACTTCTTGTCTAATTCTTTTGACTATTTCTAATGGAAACTTGATTCTATTTTCATAAGAACCTCCCCATTTATCCGTTCTTTTATTAGTTTTAGGTGCAATGAATTGGTTAATCAAATAACCTTCACTACCCATTACTTCTACCCCATCATATCCCGCTTCTTTGGAAAGTCTGGCACATCTAGCGTAATCTCTAATAGTTTTTTCTATTCCTCTGTTGCTTAATTTCCATGGCTTAAATGGAGATATTGGCGATTTCTGCGCACTTGGAGCAACTGCGAATGGGTGATAACCGTATCTCCCCGTATGTAAAATCTGTAAACATATCTTTCCTCCATTGGCATGAACGGCATCTGTAACAATCTTATGTTTGGCTGCAGTTCTACTGTTGGTTAATTTACTTGCCATTGGACTTACCCAACCAGCAATATTTGGAGCAATACCTCCAGTAACGATTAATCCTACTCCACCTTTGGCTCTTTCTCCATAGAAAACAGCCATTTTCTCGTACCCACCTTTTAGTTCTTCCAAACCTGTGTGCATCGAGCCCATGATTACTCTATTCTTTAACGTAGTAAAACCTAAATCTAAGGGTGCTAATAACTTTGGATATTTTGTGCTCATTTATTGTAAATTTCAGAATAACAAAGTTAGAATAAAAAAATACAATGCGTGCATTTGATTTATTTTTTCGAGAGGAATTATTTCTTTTCGACAATCAGGTGCTTTCAAACAAAAAAATCCAATTGCCTAAGCAACACCTTAGACAATTGGATTAAATTGAGTATAATAAAATCTACCTACTAAAGCACTTCAATCATTCCAGATTTCAGGTCCTGTTCTGTTCGGATAATCAACGCATTTTTCAAATCTGAACCATTGCGGATATTAACCAATCTCCATTGATCATCTACGTTATAAACGCTGAAGTGGAATTTCCTAAAACACAATCTTCTACTGGAATCTTCTGTTAGTTCAAAACCATTTTCTTCAAAAACATCTTTGGTTAACTCCCTGCTCATTTTATTATTTTCTTGTTACAGTTACAACCGCATTATTCATTGCTGGAACTACTTGCTCCATTTTCAAAACCACACCAGTTTCGTCTGCCCAAATAACAGTTTTATCAGCATCGTTGTAATAATCAATGATATTCGTTTTCTTATAAACCACACCATCTATTGTTTCTTCACCATCGTTATTAATAACAATTGTTTTTCCTTTCATTGTGCTAAAATCAACAGCAAAAAATGTAAGGCCTTCTTCAGGTACAGACATCTTAGCAACAATATTCTCATACCCAGGTGCTAAATCAAACAACGTTCCTTTTACAGCTACTTCAGTAATTTTACCGGCCATGTCAATCTTAACCATACCTGATTCGTAAGCTACGCCTATTTCTTGACCCGCTTGAACCATTGTTCTTGAGGCAACACTTAAGTCAGCATTGTAAACTACTTCATCAGACATCTCACCCATTGCTCCAGAAGTAGCATCAGTAATTTTCCATCCTTCACCAGCAGCAGAGATAGTTCTAACTGTAGCCATATCTATACTTTGATCTGCTACCGCCAAGTTCATGTCAAAATTTTCTGTTCCAGTCGTAAATACTGCAGCAGCAGTAGGTATTGAATCAGAATAAGTTGGCTCACCTTTTTCAGAATAAACTACAGACTCAACGTCCACAGTGATTTCTTTCAATCTTGCAGCAACATCATCTGGCATATCTTCTTGGTATCTTCCATTCAATATAGGCGCTAAGAATCTTTCAATCTCGGCAAACATTGCCATGTTATTCACTGGCTTTCTAAATCCGTGACCTTCATCATCTGCTAATAAATAAGATACATCATGTCCATTATCTCTCAAGGCAACCACAATTTGATCTGCTTCCGCTTTCTTCACTCTTGGGTCATTAGCACCTTGAACTACTAATAATGGCTTAGTGATTTTGTCTGCACTAAATAATGGACTTGCTTCGTTGATTAATTTCTGACCTTCTTCAGTTTCAGGATCTCCAACCATTCCGTATAAGAATGCTCTACCCGCTTCCCAATATGCTGGAACACTTTCTAGTAAAGTATTAATGTTAGACGGACCAACAATATCAACACCACAAGCATAAACATCTGGTGTGAATGCCAAACCAGCCAAAGTAGCGTAACCACCGTAACTTCCACCCATGATGGCAACTTTCTCTTTATCAGCAATTCCTTGCTCTATTAAATAATTCACTCCCCAAGTAATGTCATCTTGCATTAATTTACCCCATTGTAAATCTCCCGCATTTTGGTATTTCTTTCCATATCCACCACTTGCTCTAAAATTAGGTTGTAAAACAGCATAACCTCTATTAGCAAGAAATTGCACAAATGAATTATATCCCCAGTAATCTCTTGGTCCTTTTGGTCCACCATGAACCAATACTACAACAGGTAAATTCTTAGCTTCAAAACCAACTGGTAATGTTAAGTAAGCAGGAATCATCAAACCATCGCTACTTGGGTAAGTGATTGGTTTCATTTCTGCCAAATGCTCTTCTACTTCTTTTAGTTTTGGTCTTGGAGTATATTGGTGAATCAACTCTTTAGTTGCCACATCAAAGAACCAAGATTCAGCAGCATATTTATCTCCAGAAACTGATACTAAGAATTTACTGTAATCCTTTGTTGCGCTAGAAAATCCGATTTCTCTTCCAGGGAATTTCTCTTCCAAGAATTCATAAATTTCTTTTCTTGCATCATCTTTCCAATAGATTCTAGTTTTATCATCTACATATGTAGTGTAAACCATTTGACGTGTATTTCTATCCATTACCACATCAGTGATATCAACTTTCCCTTCTGGATCTGACTCAATCAACGTCATTTCTTCGGTTACAGGATCCATTAAATAAAGTGTAGTTAAATCCAAATCTCCTTTGTTGGTAACGAAGTAAAATTTAGTATTGTCTTCATTCCATTTCAACGCAGAAGCTCCTTCAGTTACCGAAGTTTCATAAATTGGTTTTAAGTTCTTACCATCTTTGTACAACATTACTGTATTACCTTGTTCGTCTGTTTTGTACAATAATCTTAAGTTGTCATCCCAATCAAATCCATAACTAGTAACACGATCTTCATTTTGATATAGTTTCTCTAATTTACCAGAAGAAATTGTCAATTTATATAAATCATGCCAAGCCTTATCTCTGTCATTAATACCAATCAACATCATGTCGGGGTTATTCATACTCACATGATAAATCTGTGCAGTAACATCTTTAAATGGTGTTAAGTTTCTTGCTTCTGGCACTGTATCTAATCCTAAATTTTGTGAAGGATCTACAGCAAAAACATTCATATTTTCATCACCATCCTTATCTTTTACAAACAAGATATACTTTCCGTCTACCGTCCAAAAATAACCAGCCATAGGTCGCTCGCTATTGGTCAAAGGGTATGCATTTTCAAAAGGTTCGTCAAACGCTTTGACCCAGATATTCATAATACCGTTGTATTCTTTCAAGAAGGAAATATATTTCCCATCAGGACTTAACTGTCCTCCTGCTATTTCTGGATTACCAAAAAACAGATCTCTATCCAACAAAGGTGTTGTGTATGCTCTCTCCATATCTTCTTTCTTTTCACCTTCTGTAGTAGTATCACCACAAGAAGTTATCATTAATGCGCAAGCCACAAATGGCAGAGTAAACGCTTTTCTTAATTTCATTCTTTTCGTTTTATTTTATACAAAAATAGAAAACTAATCATCTCGAAAAAAACTATTTTTACTTCTATATTATGAATGGTAAAAAGTCATTGTAATGGGTTTAAATTAAATTTGAAACATACGCATATAAAGAAATTTAGTATGGACAGTATTCATAGTACTAAGATTCTTTATTTTGAAACCATAGTTTTACATTTGTGCTCAAGGAGAGTTTATCTGAATTATTTCATAGTATTTATTTCGGATTGAACACTACACAAAGAGTAATAACATTTAGTTTTAATTATTATTCTAACATCAAGACAACTTAAATATCTTTAATTATGCAAATATCAGAAGCACAAAAATTAGTTGACAATTGGATAAAGGAGTTTGGAGTAAGATACTTCAATGAATTAACCAATATGGCCATGCTCACAGAAGAAGTTGGTGAGGTAGCAAGAATTATAGCCCGCAGATATGGTGAGCAATCAGAAAAGGAAAGTGATAAGAATAAAGACCTAGGAGATGAAATGGCTGATGTACTTTTTGTGTTGATATGCTTGGCAAATCAAACTGGGATAAATCTTGAGGATGCTCTTAAAAAGAACCTCCTAAAAAAAACGCAACGAGATGCTACACGTCACAAAGCAAATGAAAAGTTAACTTAATCAAAAATAGAGTCCTCCAAAGGAGGTTCAATCCCACCTCCTGTTGGTGAGGAAATCTCTCCACTTGACTGAATCATAACACCTTGTGTATGTGGTATTGGAGATTCAGGATCGATAACAATACCTGCAGTCTTAATTACTTTTGGGGCAATTTTTCCTTTCACACAATTATCTATCTTTTTTTCATTCAATGTAATTTTGCCAATAAAAATACTAGAAGTGGTTATGTCAACATATCTGTAAGTCTGCTCAAAACCTTCTCCAGAAATTATTAATTCTACTTCGTCAACTTTTAAATCGGGTAATTCCAAAATAAACAAACCATCTGCATGTGTTCTAGTCTTATAGACATGATCTCCAAAGATTACAGAAACTTCCGCTCCACTAAAAGCATCTCCATTGGCAAAAACAAATCCTTTTATGGTGTGAGCCGTATCAACATTAGCTACCTCTGTCAATACTTTTAGTCTGAAAGAATCAAAATGAGGTTGAATATTGCCGCCAAACACAAACAAAGCACTACCAAAAACCAACATTAAAGCAAACGCAAATCGCTTTAATGGGTGGTAATACTTCCTTTCTTCCAATTGATTTGGTAAAACTATTCCACATAAATCACCATTATTTTCTATATACAATTGATGAATTTCTTCATTACTTTTATCAGTAAGATCTACAATATTTTTGTTGCAACTAAGGCAAAACCTACCATTTTCGGTAGGACTCATTGCATTTAAGTCTTCTACACATGCATTTAGTCTCATAATAAATTGTTTTAATGTGACTTGATACACATAAGTTTTCAAAAGGTTCACGTTAGAATAGAATTAAATAAAATGAGTGTTTCTTTTAATATTTACTAAATTTGTAATCCAATTAAGCTTAATGAGTAAAACAATTCAATTACACGATAAACAATTTGTTCCATTTATGGAAGCCAGTAAGATAGCTGCAGCCATAAATTCACTTGGAGAAAAATTGAATATAGATTATAAAGACAAAAATCCGTTATTTATAGGAGTGTTAAACGGTTCTTTCTTATTTGTATCTGATTTAGTCAGACAATATGAAGGGAACTGCGAAGTCTCATTTATAAAAATGGCCTCCTATGAGGGAACTTCCACTACTGGAGTAGTGACTGAATTAATTGGTTTAAAAGAAGACATTAAAGATAGACATGTTATTATCATAGAAGATATTGTTGATACAGGAAACACCTTGGAAAGAATTCACGCTGAATTATCTAAACAAAAACCTGCATCATTGGAAATTGCTACGCTATTATTCAAACCTAAAGCTTACCAAAAAGACATACCTGTTAATTATGTAGCAATGGAAGTTGGAAACGAATTTCTGGTAGGTTATGGTCTAGACTACGATGGTTTGGGCCGAAATTTAAAAGATATTTACATTATAAATTGAAAATCAATAGAATAAATTGATTCTAATAAAATTAGTTGAAACATGTTGAACGTTGTACTATTTGGACCTCCAGGAGCTGGGAAAGGAACTCAATCTGAGAGATTAATCACAAAATATGGACTGATACACCTAAGTACAGGTGATATTTTCAGAGCAAACATTAAAGGAGAAACAGCTTTAGGTCAGTTAGCTAAAAGCTACATTGACAAAGGTGCTTTAGTACCAGATGAAGTAACTATTGGACTGCTTACATCTGAAGTAGAGAAACATGAAAATGCCAAAGGGTTTATTTTTGATGGTTTTCCAAGAACAACTGCTCAAGCTGAAGCTTTGGATAAATATCTTAACGGAAGAGAAACACCAATCACTATGATGCTTTCTTTGGAAGTACCCGAAGATGAGTTAAAAACAAGATTGATGGAGCGTGCTAAAACTTCAGGTAGAACTGATGATGCTGATCCAAAAATTATTGAAAATAGAATAGCAACGTATCGTAGAGAAACTGCTCCAGTTGCAGACTTTTACGGTGCTCAAAACAAATTACACACCATAGACGGTGTAGGTAGCATTGATAGTATTACAGAGAGACTGTATGCTGTAATAGGCTAAACCTTTTTCTTATATTATTTTTTCATGGCTAGTTCAAACTTTGTAGATTACGTAAAAATTTGTTGTCGTTCTGGTAAAGGAGGTTCTGGATCTGCACATTTGCATCGTGACAAATTAACCAGTAAAGGAGGGCCTGATGGAGGCGATGGCGGTAGAGGTGGACATATTATTCTGAGAGGAAGTAATAATCACTGGACATTATTGCATCTTAAATACAGAAAACATGTAATTGCCACTATGGGTGAACCAGGTGGTAAATCTAAAAGTACAGGTAAGGATGGTGAAGATGTTATTTTAGATGTTCCTCTGGGGACAATTATTAAAGATCCTGAAACAGAAGAAGTTCTTCATGAAATAACCGAACACGGTCAAGAATACATCTGTGTAAAAGGAGGAAGAGGAGGACAAGGCAATTTTCATTTTAAATCAGCAACACATCAAACACCTAGATATGCTCAAACAGGAGAAGATGGTTCTGAGGAATGGAAAATACTTGAACTAAAAGTCCTTGCAGATGTTGGTTTAGTGGGATACCCTAACGCTGGCAAATCAACCTTACTAAGTGTTGTTACAGCAGCAAAACCAGAAATAGCTAATTACCCTTTTACCACACTTGTTCCAAATTTAGGTATAGTAGATTACAGGGATTACAAATCTTTTGTTATGGCTGATATTCCAGGTATAATCGAAGGTGCTCATGAAGGTAAAGGAATAGGACACAGATTTTTAAGACACATAGAGCGAAATGCTTGTTTACTTTTTATGATTCCGATTGATAGTAAAGATATAGCTGAAGAATTTAAAGTTCTTGAAAATGAGCTACGTCAATTTAATCCGGAGTTATTGGATAAGAAAAGATTCTTGGCCATCACAAAATCTGACATGTTGGACGATGAATTAATTGAACTTCAAAGACAAGAATTGGTGGGTCAACTTCCCGCTGATTTAGAGTTTATGTTTATCAGTTCTGTAGCAGGTCATGGAATTATGGAATTGAAAGATCAACTCTGGAAAATTATCAATGATTGATTGAGTATCTAGAAAATATTGATCGCGAACTGTTATTTGCAATCAATGCAAATCATTCACCTTTTCTAGACCAAATCATGTGGGTTATAAGTGAAGAGTACTTTGGAATACCTTTCTATGTTTTGTTTCTATTTCTTGCCCATAAGTTTTACGGATGGACAGGTGCAGGATTTTTTTTAATTGGAGCTGCGTTAACAATAGGATTAACGGACCTTTCTGCCAAACACCTTTTTAAAGAAGTATTCCTACGCTATCGCCCTAGTAATAATCTAGAAATTGGAGATCAGTTACATTATGTAAACAATTATCGAGGTGGCACTTATGGTTTTGTATCTTCACATGCCGCCAACATGTTTGCCATAACATCTCTTGCATTTTTAGTACTATTAAAGGACAAAACTAACTGGTGGTGGCTAATCTTTCTATTTCCAATAATTGTATCTATTAGCAGAGTTTATTTGGGGGTTCACTACCCTTCAGACATTTTTTGTGGAGGTTTGCTAGGAATTTTGATAGGATGGATATTCTATCGTATTTTAGCGAAACAATTGAATCCTTTAAATCGAATAAAATGATTGCACTTTGGGTTTTTATAGGAGGTGGCTTAGGTAGTTTAGCACGGTTTGGAATATCCATAGGACTTCAAAATTTCAAACCTCAAAATTTTCCTGTAGCAACGTTAGTAGCTAATTTTCTAAGTTGCTTAATTATAGCATTAGCAGTAGGATTGTTTGCGGAAAAAATTCAATCCAATGAGTTCAAAGCATTCTTAATAATGGGGTTTTGTGGCGGATTTAGCACTTTTAGCACATTCAGTAATGAAAGCATTGAGTTAATCAAATCTGGTAATTACACCATTGCAATTGCCAATGTAATCATAAGTATACTACTCTGTTTTGCTGTAATTTTCTACTTAGGAATGATAAAAAAATAACATTGTAAAACCACCAAAATGGTCTAGATTAATTTCAGATTTTGAGTTATCCTTTACTCTCTAATTCAAATCCTTCACCTACTACTTTGAATGCCGTTCTACGGTTTCGTTGATGTAATTCATTTCTTTTATCATTAGACTTATGAGACTCAATATATTCCTCAGTCAAAGGAATTTCATTTCCATCTGAATCCAAAATAGGCATCTTATCTTCACCTCTTAATACGGCTGGCTGTGTTTCTCCAAAACCTCTAGCAATTAACCTTTCTTTAGGGATTCCTTTAGAAATTAAATAATCCACACAAGATTTAGCTCTTCTTTGCGATAAATCTAAATTATAAGTTTCAGTTCCTCGAGAATCGGTATGAGAATTAATTTCCACAACAAGGTTATCGTTTATTTCTAAAAAGTCAAATAATTTATCTAAAACTTCCATCGAAATAGGTCTTAAATTATCAGAATCAAAGTCATATTCAATTCCTTCAATTTCAATTTCTCCTTCCGGAATTCTTTGTAAAGTAAAATCTTGAATTAATGTTGTTGTCTCCGTGATACCAGTTGCGTCAATACTTGCTGCATCAGCAAAATAACTAGGTTTCTGAGCTTTTATGAATAACTCCCAATCTCTTTCTAATTCCAAAGAATAAAATCCTTCAGCATCTGTCATTATTTCGAAACTTTCAAATTGAAATCTAACATCTTTGAAGGTCACTTTCGCATCTGGAATAATTTCTTCTGTATCATAATCAAAAACATATCCTTCCAAATAAATATTAATCGGAGCATTTTTAACCTTATAAATATCATAACAGTGGCCACCTTCACACTCTTCTCTATCACTAGAAAAATAACCGTATTCTAATCTAGAGTCCCAAACCATATAAGCATCATCTTGAGGAGAATTAATAGGTTGCCCTAAGTTTTTAGGTGTTCCATAAGTTTTCTCCGTTCTGTTAAATGAACTTTTAAAAATATCTAGTCCTCCGATGGATTTATGTCCTGTAGAACTAAAAAACAAAGTAGAACTCGTTTCAAGAAAAAACGGAGTAACTTCATCCATTTCGGTATTGACTGGAGCACCTAAATTCTCTGGATTACCGTATGGCATTCCTGTTTCATCTATATTAACCTTCCAAATATCTAAGCCTCCTAAACCACCTGGTCTGTCAGAAGAGAAAAATAAAGTTCCACCATCCATAGAGACAAAAGGCTGTATACTTCTATACCCTTCCAAATTTACAGATGAGTCTAATTTCATAGCCTCAAAAAACTTACCTGCAACCATTCTAGCTAAGTAAATATGTTGATTGATTCTATCTTCATCCGACCACTTTGTGAAGAACATTACATTTCTATTATTAAAACATCCTGCTGCTTCATTATTTCCAGTGTTTACCGGTCTTCCAAAGTTTTTTGCTTCTCCCCAATTATCTCCATCTACTTTTTCTGCGTAATAAATATCACAAAGAAATTCTGAATTTTGTTTAATAGGGTCTAGCACTACACCTCCTGCTCTAGCCGAAGTAAATAACAATTTATCCTCACTCTCCCAATACATAGGCGCAAAAGATGCTGTTCCTTTATTAAACACATTAGTATCTAATTTCTCCACATCCACACCTTGAATTGTACTAGAAGGATTCATGGCATAATAACAACCTGTCATCGCTATCTGAGCAGACTTTGTTAAAGAGTCAATTTTTCTTTCCGCTTTAATGAAACTTTCAAATTGAGCAATTGCTTTTTCATGTTCATTGATTTTCATCAATGCTTCACCATAGAAATAAGTATCCTCAGGGTAAGACTCATAGCCGGCCGTTTCTGCAAATTTAGTTACCGCTTTAGAATAGTCTTGCATATTTCTATAGCACATTCCTTGTTGATGATTGATGTAATCAATAATTGGCACTGTTCTATTAGTATCAATTTGCTTATCAATATTTTTAAGTTTTTGATTGGAGAGATCTATTTCATACGGAATTACTTGAATACTTAAAATAGTGGTATCATCCATTACTTTATCATAGTACTTCAAGGCTGATGCAAAATCTTTTTTGGCAAAATACTCATCTGCCTGATTGAGCCAAACTTTCTTAGATTGACCAAATGAATTGAAAGATAATAATCCAACAATTGCCAATAAAAAACTATTTATAATTAGGTTCTTCATTATTATAATCTTGGACAAATTTTAACATTCTTAGGATTCTCTTTCTTTTTCATATACGTAAACGAAACTTCAAATCCTCCTCTACCAGTAGATGCTCCACTAAGAGATGATACATTAATATCATACGCCACTTTAAGCACATAATTTTCCTTTCTAACCCCTAAAGAGATAATTGCAGCATCTTTATTTCTGAAGATAACTCCTCCTAGCAGATACATTTCAGCAGTTTCAAAATACATACCTGCATCAATTGCCATAGTTTGCTCTCGAATAGATTCTTGCTGCATGATTAATAACTTGGGAATTAAATAAATCTTTTCTGTAAAATTTATTCTTGTTCCAGCATGTATATAATACCTAAAAGCCAATGTATTGTCTGAATTAAAAAAGGATTCTTTAGGTTCAATTAGATTAAACCCAGAAGCACCAATAAACGGATTTAATTTAGATTGTTGCTTCGAATAATAATACAAAATTCCAGCGTTTGTAACTGGCACTAATATAGACCTCGATGCAAAAGACTCGCCAGAATTTAGAGTATTATCGAAATTACTTCCTCCTACTGTGTTATATTGATTATCAAAAGTATGCAAGGGCATCTCGATAGACTTTTGTGTAATACCTGCTTGAACACCAAAAGATAAATTATGGTATTGATTATCATCTAATGAAACAGTATAACCTGCAGAGCCAGCAGCTTGAAGCACATTGTAATTTCCGAATCCCGCTCTATAATTTATTATTTGACCACCAAAACCCCACTTGTTTACCGGAGTATCAAAACTAACTAAAGCCGTGGTATAAGGTTTAAAGTTCACAGATTTCCATTGTGTTCTAAATTGTCCATGAACTCGCCAATCCGCATCTACAACTCCCGTCATAGCTGGATTCAAAAACAAAGGAGCAGCATCATACATAGACAAGTGAAAGTCTTGACTTTTTATAGAAACTCCACACAAAGTAAAGCTCGCAATAACTAATATTTTAATCCTTGTCATCATCTTATCAACGTAACATCTCCTGATTCAATAATATATCTACCACCGGGTATTTCAACTTCATAAGTCCAAGTATAAACTCCCAAAGGAGCAGGTTTGTTTTTATAAGTACCATCCCAACCTGGAGATTGTTCGGTGGTTTGAAAAATCAATTCACCCCAATTACTATACACCTTAAAGTCTACAGCAGTGAATGGACCTCCTCTAATTACAAAATAATCATTCTCTCCGTCTCCATTTGGAGTAAATGCTGTTGGTAAAACAGGAAGAAGCGCAATAAGAATCTCTTGACTTGTGGTATCTACACAACCATTATCATCTGTAACTGTTAATGTAACCGTATAAGCTCCTCCTCCAGAATAAGCATGTATTGGGTTCTGAACATCGTATCCATTTCCATCTCCTACAAACCATTCCCAGTCCACAATACCGTTGCCTGTTGATAAATCAGTGTATTGAACATCTTCGTATGCCAAGGCTGGATTAGGTGTCATTTCAAAATCTGCATCTGGCCCAGGAAGTACACTAACAACAGTATTATAAGTATCAGAACATCCAAGATTAGATGTAACTGTATACGAAAGTCCGTAATCACCTAAAGCACTATAGACATGCGTTTCATTAGCATTAATGCCAACAGGTGTACCATCACCAAAATCATAACTATATGTTATTATAGAACCAGAACTTATAAAACTATTATCCTCAAAAGTAACTTCTTCATTAATACAAGCTGGTATTTGTGTAAAAGAAGCCACAGGTGATGGGTTTACATTTATAGTTTTAACAATAGTATCGAAGCACCCATTGCTTGATTCAGCGATCAACATAGCATCATAAGTTCCAGGTCCTGGATAATTATGCAGAGGGTCATCTGCTATTGAAGTTGTCATATCCCCAAAATCCCATGACCAACTTACGATAGTACCTGTAGAAACCGAAGATAAATCTGAAAATTCAGTATTCGATCCAAAACACGCTTCCGTAAAACTGTAGTCAGCAATAGGCGATGGTTTAAAAGTAACACTTAACGTATCTTTATCAGATGGGCAACCAAAGTTATTATCCGAAGTTAGGATTAACAATAATGTTCCATTTGCTACATCACTAGCAGAAGGTTCATAAATGGTAGACAATAAATTATTTGATGGATTAAACACACCTGTTCCTGTTGAAGTCCAAGATTCACTGGAAGAAATTCCATTAACACTACCATTCAACTGAATAAACTCATTATTACAAAATTCAGCATCTAATCCGGCATATGCTCTAGGTGGGTTTATAAAATGAACTCTCATTGAATCATACTCTATAGGACAAATACCTCCAGAAGTTGATAAAAACACATCAACAAACCCGTTAGCTGTATCTACTGGGTGTATGTTATAAAATGTATTTAAACTAGTTGAAGAAACGATACTTCCTACACCGGATGTTGACCATTCCGTTGAAAATCCAGAAGAGACAGTTCCATCTAAATCAAAACTAAATAAATTAGAACAAACAGAATCGGAAGAAGTGATATTGATAGATGGTTGATCCAAAATAGTCAACTCTAAACTATCAGAAACAGCCAGACAACCTCCGTTGTTGGTAGAAGTCAGTGTAAGCACCACCAAACCATTAGTTGTATCTGAAGTCGTTATTAAATAATCAGTTACTAAATCAAATTCAGAGGAATCAAATGTACCAGACCCACTTGTTGACCATACGCCCGTTGAAGTTGTTCCATTCACTAATCCACTTAGATTTGCTTCTGTAGCCCCTGCACAAACTACCTGATCAGGTCCTGCAATTACTACTGGCGGTTCCGTAAAATATACAATCACTGTATCTTGATCATTTGGACAAGAAAAATAACTACCTCCAGACGTAAAGTAAAGTGCTACGCTATCATTGCTTAAATCTGTTGGAGAAGGAGTATACGTAGTATTTGCACTCCCTGCATTAGCAAATGCGCCTCCAAAACCACCTGACCATGAAGCCCCTGCTGCATATTGCACTGTTCCAGAAATTGGAATGGTAGATATGTTGTTTTTACATAATGAATCATCTCCTATTGTGTTTACAATAGGACTTTGAATAAAGTCAACCTTAAAACTATCCACAACTGGATCACAATTACCTGTAGAGGATAATAAAAAAGTTAAACTTCCTTGCGCATAATCACTTGCACTTGGAATATATGAAGTCACCAAACTAGTAGGAGCATTTAAAGTACCTGTACCATTCAAAATTGTCCATTCACCAGTAATAGTTCCCCCTTCAACAGACCCGACAAGATCAATTTGAGGTTCACCATTACAAAGAGTAGTATCATTACCAGCATCCACAATTACTTTTCTATTAAATATAGACAAGTAGTGATAAAGACATCCTCCCGTTGACGTTCCATTAATAATACCTAAAGAGAACAAATCAGATGAGTTCGTAATAATATTACTCGATCCAGAAGCAATTACACCTGTTGGAATATCAACTTGCGCCCCCATCCAAGCTCCTCCTGTCCCAGGCACAGGACTAAAATCACCAGCAACAACAATGTTATTCAGACCATTTACTAAGAAATTTCCTTCTGCCCCTGCAGGACATAACAAGTCCAATAAGAAACTATGAGAATTGGTTCTTGGAAAACTAACTTGATCTGAACCAGCACAATTAAGAGGAGGAAGAATAGCTTGACCTAATTCACAACCATATCCAGACATATGTAAAACATAAACATTTTTATCTGCCTGAATATAAGTTAATTGTTCAGTAATACTGTATTGGTAGGTGTCACCTTGATTCAAAATAACACTCGATATAGTAATACCGTTATCAATAGTTACAGTAGTAAAGTTTTTTGTAGCAACAATAAAGGCAGATTCATCCGAACCAGCGTTCAAAAATCCCTTATTTACAATATAATCCGTACCAATAACATCGGTAGGAACAATCTGATCTCCCATTAAATCATAACATCCTCCTCCACCTGAAGGATTTACAGAATCATCAGATATCGTAACAGATACTTTTTTGTTTGAAACAACAATAGAACCAGCCAAACTATTTCCTGCAAGACTAGTATTAGATACTAAATTTTCCACAGTATATGTATTTCCTGCCTTAGGTAATAAAACAGAATAAGTTGTATTGGCTGGATGTCCTCCTACCACGGCACACCTAGGTGTAATATAAACCAGCGCGCTATCTTCTGCCGCAACAATAGTAAACTGTTGTTTAGGCTGAGTTACAACACCATCACCAGAATTATCAGTTCCTAATATTTTATTATTCCATAAAGTTTGAAACGGTACCACAAACTCATAGCCCATTCCATTTTGTCCTTTAAGTGAATACGTTTCAGCATTATTTGTACTTGGCATTGTAGACAAGAAGTCATATACAACAACAATTGGATTATCCGAAGTAATTTGAAACCCAGTTCGCAATACATTATCTGCCGGTTTACTTTCCAATGAATCAACAATATGTGATACATATTTAGTAAATAAAGCATTCGCAGGAACTAAAAAAGTTGTGTCATATGTTGACGCTGGTTGTCTTAATCTTATAGTTGTTGGGTTATTAAATGTTGAAAAATGAAAAGCCATTGGCAAATTGTTAGCATGATCTGGCGTAACCCATGATGCCGCAAACCAAAATACCGTATCTACTTGCGCTGAGACTTTCGAAAAAGTCGAAGCAATTAAAGCAATTACAATAATGATATGTTTTACAAATTTTTGCATACTTCAATTAATTTTCATCAGATTCTTTTTTCTTCTTCTCCTCCATCTGCTTTTTCATTTCATCCATGATGCTGTTATTCAATTTCTCATCTTCATCCTCTAAACTAGGTCTATTTGGAGTAGTAATAAAAGAAATCGCAATTTCATGAGAGCCCGACTGATAATTGCTAATTCCACCCAAGGAATAATCGAAAGCATATCCAATTGATAATCTTTCTTTTAAGTTAACTCCAAGGCATACTCCAGCAGCATTTTCTGTTCTATACAGAAATCCTCCCCAAAATTGTTTTTTGTAGGTAACCTTAGCCATTACTGTCCACTGATTAGGGACGGGTTCTGTAGTTTTCATCATTACAGATGGTTGAAATTCCCAAGGCTTCTTTTTAAATTCATAATTATATCCAGCAATAAATGTAAAATGCCTTTTCAAACTAGTATTTAAAGGAAGTGAAGTTGTTTTAATTTCCTTACCTAAAGCACTTTGCACAGATCCCATCACAAAAAACTTCTTTGCATATAAATGAAAACCACCGTTTAGATCGAAACCATTAGAAGCTAATATATTCCCATCCAAAATGTTATCTCCTTCATCTGCCAATTGAGCATCATACAATTTCACTCTATATTGAACAAATCCTGGCTGCAAGCCAAAACCTAATTTCAATTTATCGCCCAATTTAAAATGCTGAGCATAATTCAAATAAATTCCAGTATTTTGAATTAACCCAATATTATCCGAGATGATTGTAGCACCATACCCCACTTTACCTTCGTTTCTATATGAGCCATGAAAACTCCCTATTAAAGACTTAGGTGCTCCTTCAAATCCAACCCATTGATTTCTATAACTTAAATTGGCCTCATGAACATTCTTACTTCCTGCAATAGCTGGGTTATAGTAGTAATTATTCATTAAGAAATTGGAAAACACCAACTGCTGTTGTGCTTTTACAGCCATCGCAGAAAAGCAAAATAATGCTATAATATATATGTAATGTTTTCTATTCTTCATTTTTCAAAATCAACAAAGTTCCTTTAAATGGAGCGGAAAATCCATCATTTAAATTTATCACATAAAAATATGTACCATCAGGTACTTTTTCCCCTTTGAATGTACCATTCCAAGGATAAGGATAACCTTCCGAATAAAATAATTCTTGTCCCCATCTATTATATACTGCAACAGTAGCATTAGGATAAGACAAGTTAATAAATTCCAATTTCCAAACATCATTTTTCCCATCTCCATTAGGAGAGATAGCATTTGGTATTAATGTAGAAATTTCTGTTGTAACTGTATTAATACTTATCAATACACTTGTACTATCGCTACAACCAATGGAAGAAGTAACATATTGAGTAACAGTATAAATACCATTTTCAAAATAGATATTGATTGGGTCTTGATCTATTGAAGTATTACCATCACCAAAATTCCAAGCATAACTTACACTGTTGTATGACGTATCAATAAACTCAAACGAAGCACCAATGTTTAATCCATTGGAGGAATTATAATAGAATCCTGCTTCTGGTCTTGCTGGAATATTAATTATATCTACAATTGAATCTACACAACCATGAGATGTGGTAACAATTTCTGTTATTACAAAATTACCACTTCCAACAAAAAGTTGAGTTGGGTTCTCCGTAGATTGAGATCCCTGACCTCCAAAATCGTAAAACCAATTGGTTATGTTGTCATTCGCCACTGTAGATTGATCATCAAAATCTATTGTTAATTGAGAACCAGAGCAATTAATTTCATATCCAAACATTGCATCAGGTAATTCGTACACATCTACAGGTTTAACAACCGTATCAGTACATCCCACGTTGGAAGTTACAATTAACGAAACATCGTATGTTCCTGGAACATCGTAATCTATAGAGTTATCTTGTAAGATAGAAGTTTGAGTATTATCAAAATTCCAATTCCAGTCACTAACCGACCCAAAACCAGCCAAAGACAAATCTTCAAAATTGGTTGTTCCCCCTAAGCAAACATTGTTAGCACTGAAATTTGCAAACGGTGGTGCAACAAAACTAATCTGAACATTATCAGTAACTGCGTTACACCCATTGTTGTTTGTTGAAGTAAGCGTTAAAACTAATCCTCCATTAGACACCTCTGTACTAGAAGGAGTATACGATACATTTAAATCTGTTACAGAAGCATCAAAAGTTCCTAATCCCCCACTCCATTCTCCAGTAGTAGTTGGCCCACTAACAATTCCGGAAAGATCAACACTAGCTTCATTAGTACAAGCTGTTATATTAGAACCAGCATTTACAACTGGAGCATCGGTAAATATAACTTGAATGCTATCTTTTGCTTTACTACAGTTACCATTATTAGTACTTTCAAGGTACAAGTATATAGATCCCGAAGTAATATCACTATTTGAAGGCTGATATGTTGCACTAAGACTTAAATTATTCGGTGAAAATACACCATTCCCGCTAGTTGTCCATTTACCTGTCACTGCAGATCCAGTAACAGACCCTACAACATTAACGTCTGCATTATTCTTACATACTGACACAGAATTTGCTCCAGCATCAACAATTGGGGCGTTTGTTATAGTCACTTTCATGGTATCAGACTCGTTCACACAAGTTCCTCCATCGATAGAAGTTAGAACTAATGTAACCAAACCAGCTGCTGTATCAGCCAAAGAAGGAACATAAACCGCATTTAAAGTTGAATCATTAGGAACAAACGAACCAGTACCTAAAGTTTTCCATCTTCCTCTAGAAGCACCTCCAGAAACACTACCATTCAAATTTACATTGGCATTATTTGCACAAACCGTTTGATTAGCATTTGCATTAACAATAGGAGCAGGTGTAACTTCCAATAGTAAAGTATCTCTTTGAATAGGACAAGGACCAGTTGAAGTCAATATCAATTTGATTGGACTGACAATTGTATCTAATTGACTAGGTATATAGGTATTGGCTAAATCGGTTGTTGGGTTTGAGAAACTACCAAAACCGGTTCCACTCCAATAACCAGTAACCGAACCTCCCCCTACAAATCCATTTAAAGTAAAATCAGCATTTCCACAGATAGTATCATCTACCCCAGCATCTACAAAAGGATAAGAATTGAATTCCGAATAATAAGCATAACTACTTCCCAATCCATTTTCACCAGCAATAACACCTAAACCAAAAACATCTCCAGAATTGGTTATTTTATTGAATGAATTTACTGGAACCTCTGAAGTATTGAAATAGAAAACACCAGCAACAAAGTCTCCATTCGTACCTGGCACAATCTGAAAATCTGCAGCATTTATTAAAGTTGAATTTCCATTTAATTGAAATAAATGCTCAAATCCATTCCTTATATATAAGAGAACTCCAAGAGAGTCTGATGAAGATCTTGAAAAAACAGAACTATAAGTACCTGCACAAAATAAATTTGGAACTTGAGCCATTCCAACATTACAGCCATTACCCGACATGTGTAAAACATATACTGGTTTAGAAGCATGGATATGATTGATACTTTCTGTAACATCAAACATTTTTGTTTCTCCCCAATTAATAAGTGTGGTTGAAGTTGCTGAATTTGAATATGTAATTGAAGTCCCGTTTTGCGTAGCAAGGATGAAAACCTTTTCTCCAGTCATGCTGGACTTTTTGATAATAAAATCATTTCCTGCATATGCAGATGTTGTAATTTGGTCTCCTGCAGCATTACTACACCCCGAATTCAATAACGCCCCTTCAAAAACTGTCACTGCAACAGGTTTATTTGCAGAAACAATAGAACCTGCCAAACTTTGTGCTCCTGAAGCATCAGTATCTCTAGCAGAATATGTTTCACCTTTATTTAAGATAACTGAAAAACTGGTATTAATTGCATGGCCTGTTATCGTTGACCTAGGTGTAATCAAAACCGTAGTATTATTTTCAGTTGCTACAATTTCAAAAGAAGCATTTGTTGCTGGTGAAACCGCATCTGTGCTATAAAAATTTTGAAAAGGAGTATAAAAATCAGTTCCAATTCCTTTCGTCCCCTTTAGTGAAAACACTGTTTTACCTGTGCTTGTCCTTACTTCATAAATCGCATTAATGTTTGCAGTTGCACTAATTTTAAGTCCATTAGTACCAACTGTATTAGCAGAAGGACTTTCAACCATTGCAATAAATGCTGATAAGTCTATACTATCCACAGCGTTAGCAGGGATACTAATATTTACTGGAGTAAATGCCCCATTGGCCGGCATGGAAACTTCCACATCTGCAGGTTGATCCTGTGTTAAAAACCTTAAGTAAACCGGAGTATCTCCAACAGCCGATGAAACATCTGGTGCTGCAAACCAGAATAAAGTATCAACCTGTGCCGTTAATTTACTCATTACACTGAGTAACAAAAACGATATAATTAATTTATTCTTCAAGAATCCTTTTCTATTTATAGCGCAAAATTAATTCCTTTCTACATATTGGCAAGTTATTAGTGATAAATATGCACATTCATACGATGAAAAATATTTATACATGTTTTATCATGTTAATATTTAATGTCTTTTTAACGTAAATAATAAGGTTATAAGGTTACTTTTGTACAAACAAAAATAATATCATGAAATTTTTTATTGACACAGCTAATTTAGCACAAATCAAAGAGGCTCAAGACCTAGGAATTCTTGACGGAGTTACTACCAACCCTTCATTAATGGCAAAGGAAGGGATTAAAGGAGACAAAAAAATTCTAAAACACTATGTTGACATTTGTAAGATAGTAGATGGAGATGTAAGTGCTGAAGTAATTTCTACTGATTATAAAGGCATGATAAAAGAGGGTGAGAAATTAGCCAAATTACATGAGAATATTGTAGTTAAAATACCTATGATTCCAGAAGGGATTAAAGCAATTAAATACTTTTCTGATAAAGGTATCAGAACAAATTGTACACTTATATTCTCTGCGGGACAAGCTTTAGTTGCTGCAAAAGCAGGAGCAACTTACGTTTCTCCTTTTATTGGAAGATTAGATGATATTTCAACAAACGGGTTAGATCTTATCAATCAAATCAGAGTTATTTATGATAACTATTTATTTGACACACAAATACTTGCTGCATCAGTACGACACCCAATGCACATTATTGAATGTGCTGAAATTGGAGCCGATGTAATGACAGGTCCTTTAAGTGCAATATCCGCACTTATGAAACACCCATTGACGGATTCTGGTTTAGCTCAGTTTTTGGCTGATCATAAGAAAGTGAATGGATAGTCTTATTTATTAATAACTATAAAAAAAGGAAGCAAAATTGCTTCCTTTTTTTTTTATTCAAGAAGGCTCTTAATACAATTACATCATCCAAAACAAAGTTTTTATCAAAAAAACTTAACATTAAAAAGGCACAACTAGTTTCATTTAAAGTAATTCAACTATTTTAGTCTTTTAACTTAAACCAATTAGCCAATGCTAAAACCTTTACTAATTACTTTACTGCTTTTTACTTCTTCTTGCTTCTCTATTTTTTACACCCAAGTTAAACCTAGCGTTGTAAGCAAATTCGAAACAAACCAATATGAACTTAGTTTTACTGAAACTGATTTTATTAAGGTTAAACAAATGCAACAATTTATAGAAGACATTACAGTGGCTACTGATATTCTTTTTATAGACGCTCAGTATCAAGTTATTGTTAAAACTAAAAAGGTATTAGAAAAAAACATCATTTACGGAAAGTTTAGAAAACAAGAGGTGAAATTATTAACTTTTGTAAAATTGTAAGTTATGAATAATTTGAAACTTGTAATTCTAGTTTTGACTCTAGGACTGAGCCCTGAATTGGCAAACTCCTTTATAGCTCAAACATTTAGTTCTGGCACTAATGTAAATATTCCAGATGGAGGGAGTGAAGTTTGTTCAGATATCTCCGTTACAGGTGTTGGTGTTATTAATGGAACTTCTGGATTAGAGTCTGTTTGTATAAAAATCAATCATGCCTGGGACTCTGATCTCGATATATATTTAGTTGCTCCTGATGGAACAAGAATTGAGTTAAGTACAGACAATGGAGGATCCGGTGATAATTACGGTAATGGTGGGAGCGGTGACGGTGGCACTCTTACTTGTTTTGACATGGCTGCAGCGACAGCAATTACTGCTGGATCTGCTCCTTTTCAATCTGACTACATTCCCGAAGGTAATTTGGGAGATGCAAACAATGGTCAAAATGCAAATGGCACTTGGAGTCTGTGTGTTACAGATGATGCATCGCTCATATCTGGCTTCATCAATACATGGCAACTAACTTTCGGTAGTTCACCAGCACCTCCTTCTGGTGGTGGAGGTGGTGGTAGCACATGTACCCACACAATTGACCTTTATGATGACTGGGGCGATGGATGGAACGGAGGAACTATAGATGTTACTGTTAATGGCACCACAGTCCTTAATAATATATCTATTGCAAATGGGACATACGGTCCGCAATCACATAATTTCTCTGCTGCTTCTGGTGATAATATCCAAGTCGTTTATACATCAGGTGGAGGGTCCTATGATGATGAGGTGAATTATGATATTTATGATGGATACGGAAGTATTATGGTAACAGATTACTATCCTTATTATGATGGAACTACATATACTAATTATGGAAATTGTGACGCCCCTACACCATCCCCTGGTCAAGACTGTGAATTCCCTCTATTACTTTGTAACTCAGATCTTACAGTAGGAAACCCAGGCTATTCAGGCACTGGTGGTTTTACTGATTTTGATGGAGGAGGCAACTGTACAGGAGGTGAAAAAAATTCAATGTGGGTACAAATAGACATTGCTTCAACTGGAAATCTAAACTTCAACATCATCCCTAACGATGCAGATATAACAGATGCTGGTCCCGAAACAGATTATGATTTTCTTTTATGGAAAATGTCTGGTTCTGGCACAACAACCGACTGTAGCACTATCACATCATCAAGTGGCACAGCATTGGCTGCTTGTAACTTTAGTGGTTATGGAGTAACTGGTGTGGCGTCAGGAGGTGATGCTCCTACAGGTTATGACAATTCGTTTGATGGAGCATATGAGCCAACGGTAAGCACAACCGCTGGTGACGTCTACTTTTTAGTCATTCAAAACTATTCCGGTAGTACTCAAGGATTTACAGTAGATTTTTCTAACTCAGGAGCAGGTGTAGTTGACTACACAACACCATCCACCATATACTGGACTGCTGGAAGTAGCACGAATGACTGGACCGATCAAGCTAATTGGGGTAACTGTAGCACCACACCATTATGCGGTATTAATGCGATTGTGACAGGTTCTGTTACAAATCAACCAAGTATACCAACTGGAGATGTAAGATACGTGAAGGATATAACGATTAATAATGGGGCTACTTTAACATTAGCAAACAATGCCACCTTACATGTATGTGGTGATTTTAACAATGATGGAAACATTGTTTTTGGAAACAATTCCACAATTATATTTGATGGAGGAAATACCACTCAAACAATAAGTGGAAACTGCACTGGCGTAAATGGTTTTGGAAATTTTGTAATTGACAAAACAGGTGGAGAGGTTGTATTAGATTGTAATATTGAAATAGCAAGAGATTTCTCCAATCTGAATAACACTAGTGTATTAAACACAAATGGGTTTAACGTTACTATTGGAAGGCATTTCAATAACTTTAATGGTAATACTACATTTATTAGTTCGACAGGTACATTAATTTTCAATGGAACAGTCAATCAAAATTACAATGAAGGCGCTTCACAATTGGATCTAAATAATGTATTGATGAATAATACCTCTACCGGAGTTACTTTATTGACCGATATGAACCTGAACAACTCTACAGCTGTGCTAGACTTAACAGATGGAAATATTAGAACAAATAACTTCGAAGTTTTTGTTCAAAATGATGCTTTTGGAGCAATAACAAATCACTCTGTAGATAGTTATGTTTATGGAAACTTAAGAAGAAATATTCAATCATTAGGCGCTTACGAATTCCCAGTAGGAGATTTAATCACCTACTATCAAAATGCTGAAGTAGATTTTATCACACCAACATCAATAAACAATTTACTTGCAAGATTTGACCCATACCCTGGCGCAGTTACAGCACAAGGAGGAATAGAATGCTTAACCACATATAATCTCCCAAATGAAGACAATGGATATTGGACAATCACTGCAGACGCCAACAGTTCAACAGGAAAATACAACATGACACTCTACCCTACCAATGCTACAAACACTGCTGGTGCTAATGGATGGACTGTAACTAAAAAAGCTACCATTGGATCACCAACATGGCTACTAAACGGAGGTTGCGATTGGACCTCTACAGTGTCTGTTGTAAAAAGAAAAAACATGTCTGGTTTTTCTGTATTTGGAGTAGCACAAGCAACAATAGTTCTTCCTTCAGAATTAATTGATTTTAGCGGGAAAATTAATACAAGTAATAATCATTTAACTTGGAGTACTGCAGCAGAAATTAATAATGATTATTTCAATCTTCAGTATTCTCCTGATGGAAATGATTTTGTAACGATAGACCAAATAGATGGTGCAGGCAATAGTAATTCAACTAGGTTTTATGAGTCATTTCATTACGACTTTACTAACGTTTCATATTATAGGTTGGAAATGGTAGACTTTAACAATAGTAAGCAATACTCAAACATTGTGAGACTTGCTCGAGACAACAATCCTATTGAACTAGTCAACCTATACCCTAACCCTACTAGAAATGAATTCAACCTTGAATTAAACACTCCGGAATCTGATAATATCACTATTGAAATTTTTGATTATACTGGTAAATTAATTTATAACGATTTGGTTAAATTGGATAAAGGAAGTAACCATTTCAATATTAAAGTTTCTAACTTTGCTAAAGGTATTTACAATTTGAGAATGATTAATGATGATAAATCATTCTTTGAGACTATCAAATTGATTAAAGAATAGTACTGTAACCAACAAAGTTCAAATGTTTTTAGAAATTAATCCGTATTCCGTTGACAATAGAAAAATTGAAGAAGTAATTTCAATTTTAAAAAAAGGTGGAGTTATTGTTATCCCAACAGATACCGTTTATAGTTTTGCCTGCGATTTAAATAATAAAAAAGGTTTAAAGAAATTGGCTCAATTGAAAGGTGTCAAACTTAACAAGGCTAATTTCTCTTTGATATGCTATGATTTAAGTACGCTTAATGAATTTACAAAACCCATTGATCGAAGTACCTATAAATTATTAAATAAAGCTTTGCCAGGTCCTTACACTTTTATTTTAAATGCCAGTAATAAAGTTCCCAAATTATTTGATTCAAATAAAAAGGAAATTGGTATTAGAATTCCAGCAAATGATATAGCTAGGCAAATTGTTTTGTCACTCGGAAATGCACTAGCAGTTACTTCCGTTCATGATGAAGATGAAATTATTGATTACACAAACGACCCATCTGAGATTTTTCAAAGATTTGAAAACGAAGTTGATTTAGTCATAGATGGTGGAATTGGCACACTTGAGCCTTCCACTATAATTGATTGTACTAATGGAGCATTTGAGGTAATTAGAGAAGGTTTAGGTACTTTAGATATCCTAAATTAAATAGCGTATTTATCTCCATCTTCCACAGCAAAAACATTTTGAAAAATTGGTTTAGCTTCTTCGATAAAGGCTTCTGTAGTATCGTACCTTGCAGAAAAATGTCCCAGCAATAACTTTTTTACATTTGCTTTTTGAGCAATAGTTGCCGCTTGTTTTGCTGTTGAATGAAAAGTTTTCTTAGCCCTATCAATTCTATCTTCAAGAAATGTAGCTTCGTGATATAATAAATCTACAGATTCAATAAGTGGAATTAACTTCTCAGTATATCTTGTATCCGAACAAAATGCATAAGATCGATTAGGCACAGGGGGTAATGTAAATAATTCATTTTTAAGTTGCTCTCCATTTTCTTTGATCCAGTCCTCCCCTTTCACCAAACGATGCATCATAGCAACAGGCACTTTATACTTATTTAAAACTTCTTTATTAAGTCTTAAAGGTTTATTTTTTTCTTTAATCAAAAACCCATTACAATAAACTCTATGCTCCAAGGGGATTGTTCTAATCTCAATACATTGATCTTCAAAAATCAGTTCACTTTCTTTACTTTCTAGGGGAACGAAATTCACATCATAAGCAAGCGTAGTTTTACTATGATGCAATTGATCAAATATAATTTTTTGTAAAGGAGCTGGTGCATACAAATTAATCGGTTTTGTTCTTCCATTAAGATGCATTGAAGACAAAAGACCAACCAATCCCAAATAATGATCTCCATGAAGATGAGAAATCAAAATATGTTGAAGGCGTTGCGGTTTTACTTTAAATTTCTGCATTTGGATTTGAGTTCCTTCTGCACAATCTATTAATATATACCGTTCTAAAACATTAATATATTGAGAAGTAGGATTTCTGTGCAATTTTGGAACAGCACTTCCACTACCTAGTATGTGAATATCAAAAATCATAGCAAAAAAAATCCCTTTACCGATTTCGATAAAGGGATTAACAATATCGTTAAAACATTATTTATTTACAGTCAATTTTTTAGCAATAGAATTTACACCATCAGTGATAGTATAAAGGTAAATACCATTAGACATTCCACTTGCATCCAATTTGATTGTATTCAATCCTTTTGTAGCCGCTATTTTTTGAATATTAACTACTTCCCCTAAAAGGTTTGTAATTGTAAAAGTTACATCACTAGAATATCCCATTGCAAATTCAATAGTAGTGTTTCCTGAAGTTGGGTTAGGATATGCTGTCAAAGATTTCATATCTCCATTTTCAACTTTAGTTATACCAACTGGTGTTTGCTCTTCGATTACCAAATAATAGCCATCATAAGTTGTTTGACCTACACCAATAGGAGGTAAAGAAGAACTTACGGGGTTTACAATATAACCTGTAGCTAAAATAGTGATTGGATAACTTCCAACCTGCGAAGATATAGGGTCAGAAACACTATATAAATCTACACATTTTGTTGTTCCACCATTAAAAATACAATCCGTTGGATTACATCCATAAGTGTAATTAGAAGGAA
>JBFHGR010000007.1:0-56356 GCA_041583015.1 Parvicella sp.
ACTATCAACTCATTAAAGATTGCCAACTATAAATCCTTATACTTTGACACAAAAGATTTTAAGTACTATACAGACCATCACAATGGTAGGGTAAACAGACATAAAGTTAGAACTAGGAAATATTTGGATAGTGAATTGTGCTTTTTTGAAATCAAACATAAAAATAAAGGCAGAACAGACAAAAAAAGGATAAGAATAGGAGACTTCAATCATGAAATAGAAGGAGAATCACATGAATTTCTTGACAACGTAATTGAATACAGTCCAGATTTAGAACCTTGTCTTTGGAATAGTTTTGAAAGAGTTACACTGGTTAACAATGAAAGGAAAGAAAGATTAACGTTTGACATCGGCTTAAATTTTTCTTGGGAAGAAAAAGATTTTGGTTTTCAAGATATTGTGATAGCCGAAGTAAAGCAAGAAACAAATAATCGAAATACTCCTTGCAGACGCTTATTTAAATCTATGATGATTAGGGAAGCAAAAGTGAGTAAGTACTGTATTGGCATGGGTATGTTGTACAAAAACCTTAAGACCAACAGGTTTAAGAAAAAATATTTAATGATTAATAAAATACAAAATAATGCTTAACGATATATTAAATTTAGGACTAGAGTTTTCATTTTTAGATGCCGCACCTGATGCCGCAAAATTTCAAGGTGTATTACTTTATGATAATGATTTCTCCAAATTGGTGTTTAGGTTTTTGCTTAATTTCTCTATGATTTTTATCATTGCAAGAGCATTATACTATCCTGCTACTAAAAGAAAGGATTATTTATTTTCTTTCATCTTGACAAGTATAGTTATCTTTTTTATCTGTTTTGCACTTAAGAAATTTGAGATTAAAACAGGGATGGCTCTTGGACTTTTTGCCATTTTCGGTATCATTCGATTTAGAACAACCACTATGCCCGTGAAGGAAATGACTTATCTATTTGTTATAGTAGGTCTGTCCGTCATCAACGCATTGACAAGTTCAAAGTTTAGTTATGCTGAACTAGCTTTTGTAAATCTAGCTGTAATTCTATCTATCCTTGTAATTGAGAAAGTGTCATTACTTAAACACGAATCTCAAAAAATGATTATCTATGAGAAAATAGATTTGATTGCTCCAGAAAAACACGATGAACTTATGGCTGATTTAAACAAAAGAACAGGCTTAAAAATTAGCCGAATTGAAATCGGAAAAATTAATTTTTTAAATGATACAGCTCAAATTTCTGTATTCTTCTATCAGCATGAACAAAACCCTTTATCTTTTCATAAAGACGAAAGATCAGAACCTGGCTATTAAGATATGAAAGGAGCATTATTCATATTGTTTTTATCACTCTTTTATGGAGGCATATCACAAGTCGCATATGAGGCGGAGGAGTTTGTCAATGATTTTGACCTAAGATTTGCTGTAAAGCAGATGCAAAAAAGTCAATACATAGGATCTGCTATCGCTTGCGAAATGGAAACTCCTGAATCATGTGATAGTGCAGCAAATGCTTCTTTTGAAAAATTAAAAGGACACATTCCATTACCGTTAAGGTCTTTTACTCAAGTCCAGCACTACTCCATAGACTCTACACAATTAATGAGTGCCTCAAATCCTCAAATAAATAGATTAATTATTGACGCTCAACCCGGGGAATTAGTAAGATGCGCAGAAGATGGTGAAGTAACTTCAATTTTTAAAATTCCAGGAAATGAAATGGTTGTCATGATAAAGCATGGTTCCTATAGAACAGTTTATGGAACTTTAGATAATCTAAAAATAGAGGTTGGTGATTGGGTTACCAAAAACATGATCATTGGAGAAGTAGCCGAAGCAGAAAGCGGAAGAATGGTTTTTGAAATCTGGAAGACTACCAATAACATTAATGAATCTCAAAAAATAGAACACTGGATTGAGTTGCAGTGAAAATGATAAATCTCATAAATCATTTATAGAAATTCCTTCCTTGGCTCCCTAAAGTTTTGCTAATTTTGTACGAAACAAATTTTACAAAATCATGAGCAAAATAGACTGGAAAACTGCCAAAGAATACGAAGATATCACTTATAAAAAAGCAAACGGAGTTGCAAGAATAGCCTTTAACAGACCCAATGTAAGAAATGCATTTAGACCGCAAACTACCAATGAATTGTTTGATGCATTCTTAGATGCGAGAGAGGATCCAGAAGTAGGTGTTGTGCTCTTGTCTTCGGAAGGTCCATCGACTAAAGATGGTGTCTATTCATTCTGCAGTGGAGGCGATCAAAATGCTCGTGGAGAGCAAGGCTATGTAGATGACAATGGTGTAGGAAGACTTAATATTCTTGAAGTTCAAAGATTAATCCGATTCATGCCTAAAGCGGTAATTTGTGTCGTTAATGGCTGGGCTGTTGGCGGTGGTCACAGTTTACATGTAGTTTGTGATTTAACCTTGGCCAGTAAAGAGCATGCCATATTCAAACAAACAGATGCAGATGTTACTAGTTTTGACGGTGGTTATGGTTCGGCTTATTTAGCCAAAATGGTTGGTCAAAAAAGAGCTAGAGAAATCTTCTTTTTAGGAAGAAATTACAATGCACAAGAAGCTTATGAAATGGGAATGGTGAACGCAGTCATTCCTCATGCAGAATTAGAAGATACAGCCTATGAATGGGCTCAAGAAATATTAGCAAAATCACCGATGTCGATTAGAATGTTGAAATTTGCATTCAATGCTACAGATGACGGTATGGTAGGTCAGCAAGTGTTTGCTGGTGAGGCAACAAGATTGGCTTATATGACAGAAGAAGCTAAAGAAGGTAGAAATGCTTTTCTTGAAAAAAGAAAACCAAATTTTGACAAATTTAAGAGAGTTTCAAACTAAAATATAATCAAATGCGCTACGCTCATTTTTTTTACGATTACTTTATTGACTTAGGTTTAACAATAAGTACCTCTAAGTATCTAAACATGCTAATTTTACTAGGTTTTCTAGTAGTCTTAAATCTGCTTATACATGTTGTTACAAGAAGGATTATCATCTCGCTATCTCATAAGTTTTCTGAAAAGTCTAAAACAAAATTTGATGATTTATTGGTTGCCAACAAAGCGCCAAGAAAAGTAGCACACATTATTCCGTTGATTCTAGCTATAGAATTTGTTCCAATTATTTTTGTTGATTTTCAATATGGTGAGAATCTTGCTTTGAAAATTCTTTATGTTTTTGCGCTTATCCTCATTCTATGGATTCTAGAAAGTGTATTTAATACAACGAAAGACTATTTAAAGACGAGACCTAGATACAAGGATAAGCCTATAGATAGTTACATTCAAGTATTCATGATTTTTGCTTGGATTATTGTTATTCTGTCTGCTTTAGCCATCCTTACGGGTATTCCATTTGTAAGGTACATCAGTACTTTAGGAGCAGCTTCTGCCATTGTCTTGTTGATTTTTAAAGATACAATTCTTGGATTTGTTGCTAGCATCCAGGTTTCAATCAATGATATGATAAGAATTGGTGACTGGGTGACTTTTGAGAAATATGGTGCAGATGGAGATGTCATTGAAATAAACCTGACTACCGTTAAAATTCAAAACTTTGACAAAACAATTACCACAATACCTACTTATGCCTTAATCTCAGATTCTTTTAAGAATTGGAGAGGAATGACTAGTTCTGATGGTAGAAGAATTAAAAGAGCTGTTTTGGTCAAACAAAACTCCATCAAGCATTTGACGGAAGAAGAAGTTGAAAAGTTGAAAGATATTGATTTAATCAGTGATTACTTAACCGCACGTCAAAATGAAATTAATAACTACAACACTAGTAAAAACGTAAACAAAAGTCTACTCATTAATGGAAGGAACTTAACCAATATTGGTGTCTTTAGAAAATATGTTTATGCATTTATATCTAACTATCCCGCCATCAATAAGGAGATGCAAATAATGGTAAGACAACTCGATCCGACCCCTCAGGGAATTCCACTTGAAATTTATGCTTTTAGCAAAGATAAAGTATGGGAAAACTACGAATACATTATGGCAGATATTTTCGACCATGTTATTTCATCCCTACACTATTTTGATCTTGAACTATTTGAACTTCCAAATAATGGAAATTTTCATGCCTCAGCACAAAATAAAAAATAGGCTATCACATTTTAAATTACTTTTATGAGACAAGAATACGCTAAATACACAGCCGAAGATTTGAATGTTTGGCAACAATTATTTTCAAGACAAATAGAAAACTTATCCACCAAAGGGTCAGAAGTGTATTTAGCTTCTTTGAATGAAATGAGTGATGTTCTCAATATTGACAAAGTTCCAGATTTTGATGAATTAAATAGTGTTTTAAAGCAAAAGAATGGATGGACAATCGAAGTGGTAAAAGGTTTAATTCCCGTGGATGAATTCTTCACCTTACTTTCTGAAAAGAAATTTTCTGCATCCACTTGGTTAAGAACCCTTGCTCAATTGGACTACTTGGATGAACCAGACATGTTTCATGACATTTTCGGTCATATTCCGTTATTGATGAATGAAGATTTTTCCAATTTTGCTCAAGGTATAGGTGAGATTGCATTGAATTATCTTGATGATGAAGATACACTAACAAAGTTGCAAAGAATATATTGGTTTACGATTGAGTTTGGTTTAATCAAAGAGAAAGGAAACATCAAAGGATATGGCGCTGGGATAATGTCTTCATTTGGAGAAACCAATCATATTTTTGATGACAACATCATTATTCATCCCTTTGAAATTGGAGCAGTAATCCAAAAAGAGTTTGTAAGTACTGAAATTCAAAATGAATATGTAATTATCAATTCCTATGCGCAATTATTCGAATCTTTGAATCATTTGAAAAAGTTATTATAACTGAAAATCTTGACAAAAAAAAAGCCTCGTTTTGAATTCAAAACGAGGCTTTTCAATATTTAGATATTTCTTATTTAGACAAGAAATCTGCAATTCCTTCGTGAGTTGCTTTAAGACCTTCTTGACCTTTAGACCAGTTTGCAGGGCAAACTTCTCCATTTTCTTCTAAGAATTGTAATGAATCAACCATTCTTATTGCTTCTTCTACATTTCTTCCTAATGGAAGGTCGTTTACTAATTGATGTCTCACTACACCTTCTTTATCAATTAAGAAAAGACCTCTATAAGCTACTAATTCACCTTCAGCAATCATTTCTCCATTGTCATCCCATCCAAACTCACCAGCAAGAACATCATAATTCATAGAGATGGTCTTGTTTGTATCTGCTACGATTGGATACGTAACACCTTTGATACCTCCGTTATTTTTCTCCATGTTTAACCATCCCCAGTGAGATTGTTCTGTATCAGTTGAACATGCAATTAATTCTACATTTCTATCTTGGAAATCTTTCAATCTTTCTTGGAATGCAAATAATTCAGTTGGGCAAACAAAAGTAAAATCTTTTGGATAAAAGAATAAAACTACGTATTTACCTCTGAATTGTTCTAATGTGAAATTTTCAACGATTTCACCTCCATTAATTACTGCACTTGCTGAAAAATTAGGTGCTTGTTTTCCTACTAAAACTGCCATTATTATTTATGTTTTTGTTTTTAAATTATATAATGATACAAAGGTAATATTTACTCCAAATGATTGCAAAGAAGTAATCATTCTTATTTTACAATTTTTATTTCTGTACGTCTGTTTTGACGAAGATCTTCTTCAGAACACTTCTTAGCCTTACAGTCAATAAATGGATTATCTTCCCCGAAAAATTGTCCCTCAAATCTGTCTTCAGAAATTCCTGCTTCAACAAGGTATTCAACTACCTCTAGCATTCTTCTTTCGGAGAGTTTCTTATTATATTCATCCGTTCCAACAAGAGAGGCATGTGAACTTACAATAACCTTAGCATTAGTATTTTGCTTCATAAATCTTACTAAATCATCAATTTTCTGTTTATTAGTAAAAGACAGTTTATATATATTTTTAGCATACAATAAATTACTAAACAACTCACCATTTTTGTATCTTATAAGCATGTCATTATCGGATTCTGTATCCACATTAAGCGCAGTGCCTTCTTCCTTTAAATAATCATAAGCAAAGAATCCATTAGTTTGTTTATTCAAAATAACCAACTGTCCTGCTTCCTCATCCCAGTATCGTAACAATACATCTTCTTCAGAATTTATCAACTTGAATTTAAACTTCCCGTTTTTATCTAATTCAGGTTCATTAAATATTCCGTTCTTATCAGTTTTACCTTTTCTTATTAAAATCCCTGCTTCATCATATATTTCATATTCTAATTCAGTAGGTGTAGCATTTAATTTTTTATACATAAACTGACCAGAAACTCCATCTCTTTTAAGCAACTCTACCAATTCATCTTCTGCAGATAAACCAGTTCCTTCTTCTTTAAGTTTTTTGTATATAAAATAACCTTCACTGTTTTTATCTAATCGAATTACAATCTCTCTATTTCTATCCAATACAATTAAATCCATGTCTTCCTTGTATTGTTCACCATCTACTTTAAATATCAAGGTTTCTTTATTTGGCAGTGAAAAGTGTCTAAAGAACGCATTTTCATTAGCTTTAGATTTAATCAATAGATTATAATCTTCATCATATATTTCATATTCAATATTACTTAATATTTCATCTAAGTTTCTGTACTTAAACTCACCTGATAGCATCATTACATCATCTGGAAAAGATAATTGTTCTTCATCAAGCGTCAATGTCGCTAAATCACCTGAACCATCAGAATCAAGTTTTCTATATACAAAATAACCATCCGCATTGGCTGCAAGCGTTGCTGATATCATATCCTTTTTGTTATAGATATATAATTCAACATCTTCTTGAAGATCGCCTGCCTTTATTCTATAATTTTGATCTGTCGATAATTTTTTGAAATCGAAATTACCATTTTTATCAGTAGTAGTTCTTCTAACAATATTTCCATCTTCATCCATCAAAAACACTTCAATTCCAGAAGGATATTCTCCTTTAAGTTTAGTATAAACAAACTGACCACTTACCGAACCTTCTCTTGTTATAGGGTCTATATTTTCTTCATCCATCAAAGCTAATGTACCTACCTTATCAGAAGATAACTTTCTATAAACAAATTTACCTTCATCATTTGAAAGTAAAAAAGTATCATCCCCTTTACCAAAGAGAGTTAATTCAACATCTTCGCCATCTTGGCTTACTTTAATCGTATACCTTTCATCTGCTTTTAATTTTTTGAAATTAAAAGTACCATCAGCATTTGTTGTGGTTGTAGCAATCAAATTTCCGTCCTCATCCAAAAGCATCACTTCCAATCCTTCTGGACTTTTATCATTCAAGTATCGGTACGTAAACTGTCCTGAAATAGCATCATCTTCTACAGTTATTTTTTCAATTTTATTGAAATAGTAGATATCATCTTCACCATCACCTGTATCTCTATTAGAAGAGAAGTAACCACTCATTTTATCAATATTGAAAATCATCCCAAACTCGTCATATGAGGAATTAATGGTATTCCCAAGGTTTTCTGGTTCAGACCATTTTCCATCTTCCAAATAACTCACGAAAAGATCTAATCCTCCCTCGCCTCCTCTACCGTTGGTAGAAAAGTATAGTTCATCTCCTACTATCGTTGGAAAAAGTTCATCTCCTTTGGTATTAATCGCATTTATAGATTGAGGCGTTCCCCATCCTGTAGATGTCATTTCAGAAACAAAAATATCTTTACCACCTTTTCCTCCGAACTCATCACTTACAAAGTAAAGTTTTTTACCATCAGCAGAAAGAGAAGGATGCCCATAAGTATTGGTTACTTTTACAAAGTTTAACTTTTCAGAAGGGCCCCATTTTCCATCTTTCAATTCTGTTTGATATAATTGAGGTCGTGCACTATTGCCTTTAAATAATTTTTGCTTTCTATGACTTATTTTAGTGTAGATAGCAGTATTACCATCTTGTGAAAAACAAATTGGACCTGAATGGTCATCATCAATAAAAACATGATCAAAAAGTCTGACTTTTGTAAAAACAACAGAATCAGAACTGTTATTTTTAATTTCAGCCTTAAAAATATTCACATGTTTAGTATTGGACCAGTTATCCTCTCCGATAATATTAAAATCATATTGCCTATCACTAGCAAATATAAAATCACTTTTATACATCACGGGACTAAACTCTGCGTACTCAGAATTCAAACCATAGACTTTAAATATTTCATATTCAATTGTTTTATTAGAAACCTTTTTAATAGGTGGATTTTGACTCATTCCATGCCCTACAAAACCTGCTAATAATAAACAAGCAATTAACCTCATTTTCACTTTCATTTCAGTTGCTACTATTTTCATTTCCATCCCTCTCTAAATTCTATAAATATCTTGTTGAAAAAGCATTTTTCTTTTTAGAAACACTTAAGTCAAATCCCAAAAATAACTCATGAGAACCTGTAGTATAAGACCTAATCGCTCCAAAAGAGAAGTCATAACTATACCCTACTCTCACAAAATCTGTGATATTATATTCTAATATTCCAACAATGGCTTTACTACTTCTAAAAGAAGCTCCTACCCAAAATACTTTATTTAGTAATACACTAAAATTGACATCCACATTTATTGGTGCTCCATGCACATATTTTACCAGTAATGAAGGCTTTAAAACAACATCTGGATTTACAACCAATGCTACTCCTGTAGCTAATGAAATATGCCTATCATAAGTATTAAAAAGATTAGATCCAGAACCTCCATTTAAAGAGGATAGACTATCTATATTAAATGTCCCTGAAGCCAGAAGGTGATTAGCGCTTACTCCTAGATAAAATTTATTGGTATAGTAATATCCTCCAAAATCAAAAGTTGGCACCATATTTTGATAGACTTCTCCTGTATTTTTAGAATCGTTAGCGTTATCAAAAACCAAAACTGAATTATCTAGTTTATTTGAATATACCCCTCCTCTTAATGCCAATGAAAGTTTTCCTGGTCCAATTTTTAAATGATACGCATATGTCAACATTGCGCCAGAGTTAGTTGCTGGTCCAATTTTATCATATACACCATTGAAACCTAACGCAAAGTTTTTCCCTTTAAATGGACTATGAAGGGCAAAACTACCGGTTGTAGGTGCTCCGTCAATGCCTGCCCATTGCTTACGCGCCAATAATACTCCACTCATGCTACTTCGACTTCCTGCATATGCCGGGTTTATAGCAAACGGATTAAACATATATTGACTATATAATGCGTCTTGTTGAGCTTTTGCTTCTGACATTAATCCAACTATAGCGATTAAACCTAAAAATAACTTTTTCATATACTTTTCTAATCTATATTATCTTACTACTTGAATCCATCCTGATTCTTTGATATTTAATTCAGGAACTTCTATTACATAAAAGAAGGTTCCATTGGTTACGTATTCTCCAGACTGGGTTTTTCCATCCCATACAACATCAGCATTATTGTAATTTTGGAATGAACCTATTTCATCACCCCATCTATTAAAAATGGTAACATTATTATCATATTTTAATATGGAAGGAATGTCTAATATGAAATAATCATTTACACCATCTCCATCTGGTGAGAAAGCATTTACTGTTATATCAGAATTTCCACAATTTGAGTCTATATTAAGAATTAACGAATCAACAAATATACATTCATCAAAAAACATTTCTGCATAATAAATTGTATTTTCTGCAGTAGGCATTGCAACGGTTGAACTAGCAAGGGTATCTGCAATTTCACCTTGTGAGTTAATCCAAACAATTGCTCCACTACCAGTTGCATCAATAGCAACCTCATCACCTAGACAAAATGTAGGTTCTGCTGTTAATTCTAAATCGTTCTCAACAAGAGTTAGTTGTATGGAGTCAAATATAGAAACACAACCTGATGCATTAGACTCTTGTAGATATATGAAGTGATTCCCAACATTACTATTATCAAGAGCTAATTGGCCACCTGTCACAGGAGTGCTCGTCACACTTCCAACATACCAACTAAACGTACCTGCTGTCGAATCACTAGACGTAGCAGATAGATTTAAGTAGGTTCCTTCATTATTTTCACATAAATCAATAGGACCTAATTGGTCAATTGTAGGGTTTGGAATAGGGTTGACTATTATTGATACTGAATCTGCTCCAGTACAACCTGTTGAATTTTCTGTAACTGTAAGTACGTAATAAATACTTGTTGTTGGGGATACTGTTATGTTAGCATCCGTACCTTCAATAATTCCTGGATTTAATCCAACAGCCCATGAGTATGAGTAAGCTGTACTGTTAGGTGTTCCTGTAAGATTGGCAAAATCACCTTCACAAATAGATTGGTCTGCTCCTGCATACACATTAGCAACATCTCCTATAACTACATCAAGTGTATCATCATAAACACAACCATTATAAGAAGTAACAGTGTAAGTCACTGCATGTGTCCCACTTGCGTTAAATGATATTCCCATTGGAGTTTGTGAAGTTGATGTTGATGGTGTTGCATTAGGGAAAACCCATGAAAAATCAACACCTCCACTTGGCGGAGCAGTATTATTATCTACAAAGTCAAACGAATTATTACCGAGGCAATTTCCACTTTGAGCAGCAATAACAACTGAAGGTGTAAATGCTTCGCCATCATTAATTGTCACTGTGTCTCTGAACTCACAGCCGTTAGCATCCGTAACAAGACCAACGTATTCACCTCCTAACCTACCTCCTAATGGAGCTGTACTCCCAATATTATTATAACTAGGCAATTCAAACCAATCTAATGTAAATGGAGCAGTACCTCCTGTTACTGAGGTTGTATCTAACTCACCATCTGCTGCTCCGAAACAAGATTCATCTGTTAGAGACCAAGTAACATTAAGTAAATTAGGCTCGATTAAATCTTCAGGACCATATTGAGCTACACAACCATTTGCATCTACTGCTTCTACATAATAAGTTCCAGCTCCAACTCCTGTATAAGGATTATCAGAACTTACCCAAGTTACATACGCATCATTGTACCAATCTACATATCCCAAACCTGTCCCACCTGAATAAACAACTTCCAATGAACCATCTAACTCACCAAAACAACTTGGGTTAGACGAAATAACATTAGTTATTATGAATTGACTAGGGTCTGTTAAAGTAGCTGAAGTTGTAGCTTGACATCCATTGTCATCAGTCACTGTTAAATCATAGCTTCCAGAAGACAATCCTGTTGCTATAGGGTTTACACCGTAATTTACAACACCTTGATCCCAACTATAAGTAAGCGTTCCAGTTCCTCCGGAAGCAGTAGCCGTTAACTCACCTGTTGAAGCACCAAAACAAGAGATATCTTCTCCATTGTAACTAGAAGTTACAGCAGCTGAAACAATAATTTCTGCTGGGTTATTTAAAACTACTATGGTACTTGTGCTTTCACATCCATTTCCGTCTTGTATAACACAAGTATTAGAACCATTAGATAAGCCATTAAATGTGTTAGTACTGGTATATGTGCCACCACCATTTATAGAATATTGATATGGTGAAATCCCACCAGTTGCAGTTAATGCAATGGTTCCATCAGAGCTTCCGAAACAAGATGGATCAGTATGAGTTTCTGACAATAATGGACTCAAGTTTACAGTTACGTCAACTCCATCTGAATTAGTACAGCCATTCACATCATTGACAGTCAAGGTATAAGTTGTATTAATTGCGGGAGTTGCAACGGGATTTAAAACATTTGGGTCACTCAATGTTCCTGAAGGAGTCCAAGAATAATTTAATACCCCAGTACCTCCAGAAACCGATCCCGAAAGAGTTACACTTTCTCCACTACACATCGTTTGATCAATTCCTGCTGACACAGTTAAAAGTGTAGGTTCAGTCAATGTTATTACTTCATTAACTACACATCCATTAAGATCTGTTACATTTACATTATAGGTATTTGCTGGTTGATTTGATAGTAATGCACCAGTTGCTCCCGCTATAGGTGAAGCACCGATATACCATTGAAAATTATATCCAGATGTTCCTCCAGAAGGTACGACTGTCATTTCTCCATCAGAAAGTCCATTACATGATATATCTTCTCCATTATAACTTGATGTTACTGATGCTACGGCCGTTAAAGCAGTTGGCTCAGATATATTTACGATTTGTACATTACTGATACAATTGTTGACATCCTTTATATAGCAATTGTATGCACCTGCTGAAAGTCCGTAAAAATTATTGGTACCTGCGTAGGTAAAACCATCCACTGAGAAAGTATATGGCGCTACTCCAGTTGTCCCTACTAACGATATTGTACCATCAAATACACCATTACAAGAAACATCAGTAGAAGTGTATGTAAAATCTGGTAATGATGATGGTTCGTTAATACTGATAGTAAATGTTCTTGTGCACCCTGTACTAACATCAGTCATGGTATTAGTATAATTACCTGCTTCAAGACCTGATATACTTTGAGAAGTTGATGTGAAAGAATTTGGTCCAGTCCAACTATGACTGTAGGTACCACCAGGCAAAAGCATAATACCTCCATCAGAACCTCCATGACATAAAACATCTGTAATACCTGGATTCCCTTCATCAGGTGTTGGATTGACAGTAATAATTGAAGATGTGCTAAAGCATCCATTCGCATCTGTGAAAGTAAAATCTCCAGACCCAAACCCAATTGCAGTGACTAAACCTGTATTATCAATTGTAAAATCTGTTGGGTTATTTGCAGTCCAGGTTCCTCCAGTATTTGGCATTAAATTTACTGTCCCTCCTGAGCAAACATCTGATTCACCAGAAATAGTTGGCGCAGAATTTACAGTAACATTTACTTGATCTGTACCTACACAACCAGTTGAAGACTCCGTAACAGACAAAGTATAGGTTGTAGTTGTTAAAGGCGAAACATTAGCATTCATAGTATTTCCTCCGCCATTATCCCATGAATAGGATAATCCACCTCCAGTGGGGCCACCTAGTAAGGTAGTTACATCCCCTTCACAAATAGTAACATCCGAGCCTGCATTCGCTACTGGTGATGAAGGATCTGTTATTGTTCCAGAATAAGTGTATGTATCACTACAGAGGGTTGTTTCATCTGTTACAACTGGGTTTAAAATGACATGCCCATCTATTAAGCCTGAAATTGTTAACGAATCCCCTGCACTCATCAAATTAGTAACTATTGTTGTTCCTCCGTCTAAATCTACAGTATATGGACCAAAACCTGCACCTGCAGATAAATATATTACTGCCATTCCATTCCCCCCACATGTGCTCGGGTCATATTGAGTTACTCCAGAAATAGTATGCCCCACAGGATCTTCAATTATTAATTCCATTCCGATATAAGCATTACAAATTCCGTTACCTATAGAGTCTAAATTATAAGTTCCTGCTCCTAGACCTGTTAAGAATAACCAGCCATTACCATCCACGGTAATTGAAGCACTAGAGCCAGCATCATAATATAAGGTTAGTGTTTCGGCAGGAGTTAAACCACCAATACCAACATAGCCATCCGTTCCTCCACAAGTAGTAGGATTAAAAACCGAGTCAGTGTCTGGTTGAGCAAAATAAATCACTGATACAGGATGAACATCATATGAAACACAACCAGCTGAATCAATTTCTACTGTAATAGTATCTTTAAATCCAGAGTTGGATGAACCATAAGTATCTACATTGAATAATTCTTCACTACCAGGAAATGGGTTATAATAGTTAATTGAATTATAGAATGACGTTCCTGGAGTCCCTTCCTGTGTGAACCCCCAATAAATTGAGTTGAAAGTAGTCGGCCTATCAACACTAAATTGGTACGACCCATCCGTACAAATTGTATCGGGACCTGCAATAGAATACACTGGTGGTACTACAACGGATAAATTTACTGCAGAACTAACAGGGCCATAACACCCAGCTACTGAATCTGAGACATAATATTCATAGGAGCCAACAGCTGTTACATCAGAAAATGGAACATTGAAAGGAATTCCAGACCCCAATCTATTAGTCATTCCTGCATCTGAGAACCATACTGGCACCCCAACCTCTCCTGTAACAGATAATTCAGGTGTGATTGAAGGAAAAGTACAAACAGTATTACTGGAGATAGTTCCGGTAATTGCACTAATACTAGTAACGGTAAAAGAAGGTCCAAACTCAGAAGTTGAAGTTCCAATTGTGGCTGTCATAACTAAGTCCATTCCAGTTGGTAAAGCAAAAGGCATGGTAATAGTTGTATCATTGAAATATGAGACATTACCAGACCAAGTAAATATTAATGAATCACCCTCTTGAGCATCCCCATCAGCTTTAAAGACTTCATAATAAACAAAACCCGTTGATTCAGGAGTAATAGTAAAACTTGTTGTTGAACCGCAAGTTACACAACTACTTACCGTTCCTATTGGAGTAGCATTATTACCTGTTAAACCAAAATCTGTTGAGTAATCAGGCGCTCCATCATCATCAATATCTATTCCTAACCCTAGGTTATTATGAATTGAATTTCCAGAAATCGTATTACCTTCACATTGATCTGATAACGTAATTCCATTGTCTTCATTAAAAGCAATTTCATTTGCACATCCAACATTAGTACTACCTATCACAATAAAACTTGCAGAAGACGATATAGCAATGCCCGACAAATCATTTCCTACATCTCCACCATCTACAGATACTCCAATTATATTTCCATACACCGTATCATGGTCAGCAGGGGTAGCATAAAACTCAATTCCATTATATCCATTGTGTCCTATGTAATTTCCTTCATCTACTCCACAACCTCCGATCAAGTTATAACTAGAACTTTCTTCAACATATATTCCATTTAAATTATTCCCTGCTTCAGCAATTGTATCGCTTTCGAGTCCTATCAAATTTCCTTGAACTATTGTATGCGAAGAGCCATTTGTTAGAAGAATACCATCTTGTCCATTGTTACCAATTAAATTCCCTGCTCCTGCTCCACCAATTACGTTATCATACGCATTCCAACCCTCAATTTCTATTCCACTCGTATTGTTCCCCATTGGTGTTTCATTACCATCACCAGAGAAACCAATAATATTACCTTTAATACTATTATTTGAAGCATCGTTACTAATCTTAATACCTGTAGAATTATTGGAAATCACATTGGCCATGTAGTTAGCTAAGCCAATTTCATTGAACATAGTTCCAGGACCTGAAATAAGCACCCCTTCATCAGAATTTCCAAGTGGTAAACTTCCACTTTTACTTACGCCAATATGATTATGAAAAAGACCATTATTAGATGCTTCATCAGTTATGTGAACACCTACACCATTTCCAATAATTGTATTTCCGTATCCAGACCATGTTCCAAGATTATTATCATATGTATCAGTACCCCATAATTTAATTCCTGTAGTATTATACGTATCTCCAGAAATTGCTTCACCAGTAAAAGTTCCTCCAATAATGTTATTTAGAACGGAGTTATAAGGGGCGGCAATACTTATCCCTATTGATTGTCCACCAATCACGTTAAAATCAGTGGTATCAATTCCTCCAATATTAACAGGGTCATTACCAGTCATAGGTCTAATAGCGATCCCAGTATCTGCAATAGCAAGAGACCCAGTTGGTGCAGTAATACCATCTGAAGATAGCCCAATGAAATTATGCTGAATAGTCATCCCGACTCCAGTATTAATTACAATTTGAGCATCTGTATTTCCAGAAATAACATTTCTATTAGAATGATACAGGTAGCCACAATAATTTCCTGATCCGATTTTTGGGCTACTAAGCATATCTGCAAAAACTCCTATCTTATTTGATGATTGAATCGTCCCATTTTCTCTAACGCCAATATGGCAGCCTGATATTTCAGCATTAGCTCCCGACACTCTAATTCCAAAATCTGTGAACTCCACAAGACTGATCCCGCAGACCACAACATCATTTCCTGTAATTTCAATCCCACCATAATTATTGCCTATACTTTTATTGACAATTATGGGTGTATATGCACTGGTAACACTTCCAGCTGTAGAACCTGGACCTGGAATAATACTAGAGTTCTGTGAAAACCCGTTTACAATTGTGCTGTCTTTAAATAAATTCCATGGCATTGATATTGCCACATTTTCATGAGCGCCAGCAGAATTAATTTCAAAAACAAATGCATTCTTCCCAACGCCTGCAGTATTATATACTGTCTGATATAAATCCTCAAATGAACCAACCCCAGTCCCAGCCGCTCTAATAGTTAATTGTGAATACTCTATTGCTCCAGCATCTGCATATTCAGCAAAAACTCCTCCATCCATTACTCTCCATGCTCTTCTTTGATCATACAAAGGCAAGCCTGAAGGGTTAGTATCAATATCGATACCTGGACTAGAATCATCCGCATATGTTAGATATTTTAACCCCCAACCATCTTCAATTAAGGTTGTGTTTAATACAGGATCTACACTAGAACCAGTTACATCAGAAATATGATTTAAACCATCAGATGCTCCATTTGACTCATTACTAACATTTCCTCCCACTGAAACCAAGCTTCCTCCCGAAGAAACAATACCTTGAGTACTTGAAGTTGAAGTATCATAGATAATATTATTTCTACAAGTAATGTTTCCTCCGGTATTTAAATAAAAAGTAGATGGTGTTCCAGATTTTTTATTATTAACAAATGTATTATTTGTTAACGTAACATTGGAATAACCAACAAAAACCGCTGCACCATTACCCGCCCCTGTAATTGTATTATCGTAAAAAGTGCTATTAACTACATTTACTGTTGAATAGTACCCCGAACTACCAGTTACACTCAATGCAACACCATTGTAAGACGAACTATTACTAATAAATGAACACCCTTCAATAGTTATATTTGTATTTCCCGAACTAGAACTAATAGCACGTACACAATTAGTTGAATTCCCCTCAAACAAACAATTTCTCAGTGTTAAGTCACTTCCCGGACCTGCATCAATAATGGTTTGTGATCCAGTTGTTCCTGTAAAAGCAACAGATTCTATAGTGAGTATAGAACTTGAGCCTAAACTAAAAGCCCTACCTCCTATAGAAGATGAATTTATTGAAAAATGGGATGCTCCCGGCCCAATAATACAAATATTACCAACTGCAGTCATGGAACCTCCAACCACATTTAATGTTCCAGCAACATTTATGAAAATCGTATCTCCCGATGTTGCAGAAGCAAGCTCGCCTCGAAGAGAACCAACACCACTGTCATCAGTGTTTGTAACATACAAATTAGCACCAAACGCAGAAAAAGCACAGCCAATCAGAGTAACTAAAAATAAAAAAATCTTCATAACATTTATTTTTTTAATCCGTTAGGATAAAAGGTTTCATTTTTTAATAAATTATCGACAAGTGACAATATTTTAAGGACGAAGATAACTCTAGTTTAGTTGCTTAGAAAACATTTATTACGAATGTTTAAAAATTGTTGACAAAATGATGTTGAAATTTCATTATTTATATTCATTCCGTATCTTCGTAATATTCAAGCAATAAACAATTACAATAATGACAAAGTATAGTAATATAGAATTCAATATTATTGATGGCGTTGGCATCATCGCACTCAACAGACAAGATGTATTAAATAGTTTCAACTTCGAAATGGCAGACGATACCATCCTTGCATTGGAGTATTGTAAAAATAACGAGGAAATAAGAGCCATAATTCTTACCGCCAATGGAAGAGGATTTTGTGCTGGTCAAGATCTGGAAGAAGCAACACGCGAAGGTGGTCCTAGAATTGAAGAAATAGTTGACCATACTTACAATCCAATTATTAACCTTATAAGAACAATAGAAAAACCAGTAATTTGTGCTGTGAATGGTGTTGCAGCAGGTGCAGGAGCAAATATTGCTTTGGCTTGTGACATAACTTTTGCTTCGGACAAAGCAAATTTTATTCAATCATTTAGTAACATCGGTTTAGTTCCTGATAGTGGTGGAACTTTTACACTTCCCCGTCTAGTTGGTATGCAAAGAGCCACAGCGATGATGTTTTTAGGAAATAAAGTTTCCGCGCAAGAAGCAAAAGATTTAGGCATGATCTACGAGGTAGTAGAAGCGGATAAATTACAAGAGGCTACTTTGAGTTTTGCGAAAATTTTGGCATCTCGCCCTACAAAAGGACTTGGACTAACTAAAAGAGCATTGAACCAAAGTTTCACCAATAATATGGAACAACAACTAGCGGTCGAAAGAGAACTACAAGCAGAAGCGGCCCAGACTTACGACCACAAAGAAGGAATAAAAGCTTTTTTTGAAAAGAGAAAACCTACCTATAAAGGATGCTAAACAGACTTTTAATAAAAGTTATATCTTTCTCTCTTTTCTTTTGGCCTTTGGGATGCAAGGAAAAAGACTTCACATCTCCAAATAGCAATATAGATAAAACCAACAAAACGGATATATCAACCATTGGTACTACTACCAAAAATTTAAAAAGTTTAGAAAAAACATATAACGAATTTTCATCTTTATTTATTCCTTTAGATGAGCGATTGGTTATAAACAAAAAGGCTTTCGAAAATCCAATTTGGAAAAATATCCCTTCACACATTGCTAAAGACTGGATTCACGTTGCGTCTCCTGATATTGAAAAGGAAATTAATTTTAATAATTGGATTGCTTTAGCAAAAGGAAGTGAAAATTCTAAGTCATTCTTCTGTATGGCAAACATAGATTCAAATGACATTAGGCTGTACCTTTTAAAATACGACAATAATATTGGACCTAGTTTAGCCTATTTGGGTAGTATTTTCGAATATCAATACATTGAAGCTAATGAAGAAGTTGGAGAAAAATATAAGTTTACAGTTTCTGAATGTGAAAATTTACATTTAGAATTCATTGGAGACTCTCTTTATACCAGATGCGACAGATATTCAACAACCATTGGAAAGGACTGGAGAGTAGATCAAAATCTTTACGTAAATGATACGGTAAAACTTCCTAGCATTAACAAATCATATTCTCTTTACTAACATTTACCGTTCAATCCAATCATTACCTTATTTTTGCATTAGAAAAATCAAAAAATGAAATACTATAATAATATTCTTGAGACTATTGGAAACACTCCATTAGTAAAACTAAACAAACTATGCACAGATGTAAAAGGGTTAGTACTGGCCAAGGTGGAAACAACCAATCCAGGCAACTCTGTAAAAGACAGAATGGCTGTGCAAATGATTGAAGATGCTGAAGCAGATGGACGATTAAAACCTGGAGGAACTATAATTGAAGGAACATCCGGAAATACAGGTATGGGATTGGCTCTTGCCGCTATCATTAAAGGATACAAATTAATATGTGTATTAAGCGATAAGCAGAGTAAAGAAAAAATGGATATTCTTAGAGCTGTAGGAGCAGAAGTATATGTATGTCCTACCAATGTTGCACCTGAAGACCCTAGATCATATTATTCTGTTTCGAAAAGACTTTCTTCAGAAATTCCAAATTCATGGTACGTAAACCAATACGACAACCCATCTAATGCTAAAGCACATTACTTGAGCACAGGACCTGAAATATGGGAACAAACAGATGGTAAAATCACTCATTTTGTTGTAGGGGTAGGAACAGGAGGAACAATTTCTGGAGTTGGAAAGTTTCTAAAAGAGAAAAACCCTAACATTAAAATATGGGGCATTGATACTTATGGTTCTGTTTTTAAGAAATATCATGAAACTGGAATCTTTGATGAGAATGAAATCTATCCTTATATAACAGAAGGAATTGGCGAAGATATTCTACCTAAAAATGTTGACTTTAGTGTAATAGATGGTTTTGAAAAAGTAACGGATAAAGATGCTGCTGTATATCAAAGAAGATTAGCCAAAGAAGAAGGGATCTTTGTAGGAAACTCAGCAGGATCTGCTGTAAAAGGAATCTTACAACTAAAAGACCAATTTAAAGAAGACGATGTTATTGTTGTATTGTTTCACGATCATGGAAGTAGATATGTTGGAAAAATGTTTAACGATGATTGGATGAGAGATAGAGGTTTCTTGGATGAAGAGAAAGTATGCGCCAATGACTTAATTAAAGATCATGCAGGGAAACATCTTGTAACGGTTTCTACCGATACCCCGATCTCTCAGGCAATTCAATTGATGCATCACTATAAAATCTCTCAAATCCCAGTAACAGAAGGTCAAGAATATGTAGGTTCATTAACTGACAATAAATTATTCTCGGCATTACTGGATAAGCCAGAATTAAAAGAAAGACCTGTAAAAGACATTATGGAAGCACCGTTTCCTATTGTAAAAGGAGATACGGCTGTTAAAGATATTTCTAAACTATTTGGCACTGATGTTCCTGCTATATTAGTGAAATATGACTCAGATAAATTTCATATTATAACAAGACAAGATATGATTAAGGCTATTTGCTAATAATTGAATAATGTATTGATAAGGCCTTAACTGCTAGATGTGGTTAAGGTCTTTTTTATTTTCTCCCCTATCATAATAAACATTGTAATCCATATTCTATGATACAGTTCAATGCTTATTGCAAAATTGTATATCACAAAATATTAAGCAAAAAAAAATCCAACCTTAAAAAAGATTGGATTTTTTTGGTGGGCGATGCAGGATTCGAACCTGCGACCCCCTGCTTGTAAGGCAGGTGCTCTGAACCAACTGAGCTAATCGCCCTTGTTTTGATTAGCGAGTGCAAATATATGTCTAAATTTGATATCCGCAAACATTTATTTAAAATAATTTGAAATAATTTCAGCAACAACAAAATTACTCCCTCCAATAAAAATGAAATCATCAGATTCTGAGTCACTTAGGGCTTTAAGGTATGCTTCAGATAAATTTGAAAAAATTTCATAATTATAACGACCATTAAAATAATTACTCCAATTTTCTTTAGGAAATGCTCTTTCTATAGCTGGTTCTGATAAATAATAGACTGCGTTGGTAGGCAATAACTTCACTATTTCAGCAATTTCTTTATCATTTACCATTCCCCAGACAATCCTCAGTGTTTTACATGATTCTTTCTCTAATTGTTTTACTACTTCCGAAACCCCTGAATAATTGTGCCCTATATCTGCTATAGTCTTAGGCTTATCTGAAAGTAATTCCCATCTACCTCTAAAGCCAGTAAGATGAATTGAATTACGAAGACCTTCTCGTATATCATGAGCAGATAAATCATAATCAATATGCTTTATAACTTCCGCTACAACACCTTTGTTGAATCTCTGGTAATCACCTTTTAAATCACTCTCAAGGTCGCTTATGGAAGCGACATAACATGCAGCATTTTTTTGGATTGCAATAGTCTTTATCACTTGAATAGTTTCATCTAGATTCCCTTCACTCAAAACAACTGGAGTGTCTCTCTTTATAATCCCTCCTTTTTCAGAAGCAATCTCTTTAATTGTGGTTCCTAAATATTGTGTATGATCAATTCCAATGTTCGTAATTACCGATAATATTGGTTTTACAATATTGGTAGCGTCCAATCTTCCTCCCAACCCTGTTTCTAAAATCACTAGGTCTGTTTTAGAGACTTGGAAATACGCAAATGCTAAAGCAGTTGTCCATTCAAAAAACGATGCGTTTAACGATTTAAAATAAGCCAAATGGTCATTTACAAACTGAACCACCCATTCTTCTGAAACGCAAACTCCATTCACTCGTATTCTTTCTCTAAAATCAATAAGATGCGGTGATGTAAACAAACCTACTTTGTATCCTGCACTTTGATAAACTGCAGAAAGCATATTGCAAGTAGACCCTTTACCATTGGTACCTGCAACATGTATTATTTTTAAATCGTCTTGAGGATTACCCAGGTAGTCACATATTTTTTGGATATTGTCCAATCCAGGTTTGAAGGCTTTCCCTCCTATTTTTTGATACTGAGGAAATTGAATAAAAAGGAAATCTAGTACCTCTTGATAGGTCATTTTTAGTCTAGAGTAAAGTTGATAGACTTGTATAACTTTTGCTTTTCAGCACCATCTGGGTCCTTATTAAACTCCCAATCCCACGCTGCCTTTTCAGCAGTCTTAAAATGTGACTCATTTGTGGTGGTAGTTAGAGAATGACTTTTTAATACTTTCACAGAAAGGACTTTACCTTCTCTATCAATAATCAATTCTAACATTACTCGTCCTTGGTCCTGAACTGGATTCTTCACTACTGGATTCTTAACAGGGATTCTACTCTCACCATCTCCTACCCCATTCCCAATACCAGGACCATCACCAGCCCCAACACCTGTTCCATTTGAACCAGCACCATCACCTCCATTATCACCACCTCCAGAACCAGCAAATGGATTACCACTCACTGCAGGAGTTTGACTACTTCCTTCACCGTCTGCTTTACTAGAGTTATTACTAGGTTTAGTAACAACAGGAGAAGGTTCTACTTGTGTATTTTCTTCAGGAATTGGATCTGTTTCAGTTGTCTCCTTATCTGGAGCAGCATCTTCGGCTTTGTTTTCACTAATTGTTTCAGAACCTCCAGAACTAGCACCACCTGCATTTATAGGAGGTGTAAAATCCAATACGGCCACTACTTCATCCTCTGGTTCTTCAGGAATTAACATTGGTGGATCTATCTTTATCATAAAAGACATGAGCACAATTAACAAAATGAAAGCTGTTGCGACAATCTTTCCTATTCGGTTGTATTTTTTATTGATTCCTTGCATATTACTATTTTAACTTGAAATTCAACAAATAGTTACACGAACCATCGAAAAAGGTTCAATTACATTTTTGTCTTGATTACCAATTTTAGCTGGTTTTTCTTAGCAACATCTATCACATTGATATTAGCTTCCCAATTAGACGTCTTATCACCGCTTAATTCAACTATACTGTCTCCGGTTGTTAAAACTTGATTCATAATAACACCTTCCAACTTATCCAGCGTTACAGGCATGCCTTCATCTCCAACATAAAACTTATTTTCATTGGTTACAGAAACTTTAATAACCTCGTTTTTTTCAGGTGGAGTTTTCGGAGCAGTTGCAGACGGCAAATCCAATTTCATATTAGGATTACTAACCATAGTAGAGATAATGATAAAAAAGATAAGCAGCAAGAAAACCAAGTCCGTCATTGCGGATGTTCCTCCTTCTGCCTTTACTTTATTTTGAGATCTTAAGTTTCTCATAGTTTATTATTTACCTGGTGCTTCTAGTATGTCAAGGAATTCAATTGAACCACCTTCCATTTTCTGAATTACTTTTTCTACTTTACTTACTAAATAGTTGTAGGATACATACGCCAAAATTCCAACTACTAAACCGCCAATGGTAGTAATCATCGCCTCATAAATCCCTCCAGCTAATTGCGATATCTGTACATTATTTTGAGCTGCCATAGCAGAAAGTGTTCCTACCATTCCTAAAACGGTACCTAACATCCCCAACATTGGTGCTACACTAGAAATAGTTGCCAAGATTGACAATCTTGCTTCCAATCTATATACTTCCAATTTTGCCACATTTTCAATGGATGTTGCAATATCTTCCATTGGTTTTCCAATTCTTGCAATTCCTTTCTCTACCATATTCGCTACTGGATTATCTGTAGTAGAACATAACTGTTGCGCAGCATCTAGTTTTCCATCTTCTACATAACCTTTAACCTTCATCATAAAATCTCTTTCACCTTGCAAAGACTTTCTAATAGTTAAAAATCTTTCGATAAAAATAAAAATAGTTAATCCTGCTAAGAAAAATAGCAATAACATTACAATTATACTAGTATAACTGTATTCATCTTTTAGAGGATCATACCCCCAAATCAAATCCCACATAGTACGGGTAACAGTATCTGCTGTTTCACTTGCAGCGCCAGCAGCAGATTCTACTACATCTTCAGTTTCTAACTGTACTCTATTTAATAAATCAAAAATGTTCATAATTCAAACAACGTTTTTTATTGTAATTTATTTTGGACTATCCTTCTAAAATTAAAAACATACCTAAGCCAGCAAGATATCCTACCAATGCTAACCAAGCAATATTCTTTAAATACCAAAAGAAAGAAATTTTCTCCATTCCCATTGCCACAACTCCTGCAGCAGAACCTATAATCAACATACTACCTCCAGTACCTGCAGCATATGCTATAAAGTGCCACACAGGCGCATCCACTCCTTCATGGAACATTCCCATACTCGCAGCAACCAACGGCACATTATCTACAACTGCAGATCCCACACCTAATAACGAAACAAATAAGTTCTCGTTAATATTGCTACTCACCATGTTTCCAAAATTATAAATCAACCCTAAAGATTCTAATGCTGCAACTGTCATCAATATTCCTAAGAAAAATAGAATAGAAGGCATTTCAATTCTAGACAACGCTTTAAAAGTTGGGCTATGTCCATGAGCATTTTCAGGGTCTGCAACATCAGACATATCCGTCATGCTAAACTGTCTATTGCTAATTAATTCTGCAACCAACGAGAAGAATCCTAAAGAGAACATCATACCTACATAAGGAGGTAAATGAGTCAACGTTTTAATGATAGGAACCAAAACAATTAATCCCAACCCTAAATATAACATCAAAGGTCCTTTTGAATTTGTTTTACCCTCATCTTTTCCTTGTTCAAATGTTCCTTTAAAGATTGGCATAAATCCAGCTATTACAGTTGGAACTACCATCGTTAGTACAGAAGGTAAAATTAAGAACTCAATTAATTTACCAGCGGTAACTTTTCCATTCATCCAAAGCATTGTAGTGGTAACGTCACCAATTGGAGACCAAGCACCACCTGCATTGGCAGCAATAATAATCATACCAGCATACCACATTCTAAGTTTAGCATCTGGCACCAATTTTCTAAGTATTGTAATTAATACTATAGTTGCTGTAAGGTTGTCAATAATTGCAGAAAGTATAAAACCTAAAATACATACTATCCAAAGCAATGTTCTTTTCTTATTAGTTTTTACAAAACTCTTAATCGTAGAGAAGCCATCAAAATTATCAATGATTTCAACAATTGTCATCGCTCCCACAAGGAAGATTAGTATTTCACATGTTTTACCAAAGTGGTGTAGTAACGTGTGTTCAAGCCATCCACTTTTACTCATAGCAAATGTTGCTTCACCATGTTCTAAAGTAGCATCTACATGTAAAGGTAAACTTCCAAAACCTTTGACTAAGGCGTGTGCATTAGAGTCAAACCAACTCTCAAAACTGCCCAATCCAAAAGCAACAGTAACCCAAGCCAATGCCATCATTAATAACGCTGGGATTAACTTATCAATTTTAAGTGAATGCTCAATAGTTATCGCCAAATAACCTAAGACAAATATCACTACAACTAAAACTTCCATAATTTACTTTTTATCGTTTTATTTATTTAACTGAACAAAAATATCTTTTACTGTAGTTGAAAGTAAAAGATATTTTTTTTGTTTTAAACATGCTTTGTTCATTACACTAATTGATTCAATGCAATTTCAAAGGCTGTTTTTGCAATTTTCGTTTTCTCTGGGGAGACATTATGCGCTTTAATCAGTGCGTTCTTTATAATTTCAGAAGTATCTTCAAAAATTTCTTTGTCTTGAATTACTTTCAAATCTGAACTCATTAAATAGGCGAACACTCTAGCCATTCCACAATTGGAAATAAAATCTGGAATTACACTTATTCTATTGTCAGCATAATCTGCAATTGGTCCAAAAAATATTTGAGGATCTGCAAAAGGAACATTTGCTCCTGCTGCGATTACTTCAACTCCTGCGTTAACCATTCTATCCACTTGGTCTTGCGTAATTAATCTCGATGCAGCACAAGGAATAAAAACTTCTGCAGGAACATCCCAAATCTTATCATTCACCTCTTCGAATGACATCATGTTCTCTGCTTCCAGTTTATTGCCAGATTTATCCAAGAACAATTGTTTAATTTCTTCAAAAGTAAATCCTTCTTCTTTAATTAACCCACCTACTCTATCAATTATTCCTACGATTACAGCTCCGCTTTGTGCTAAATAATAAGCTCCAGCCGATCCTACATTACCCCATCCTTGAACTATAACTCTTTTCCCTTTTAAGTCACCACCGTAAACATTGTAAAAATGTTTTACGGATTCAGCAACTCCAAATCCAGTTATCATATCAGCAACGACATATTTTCTATCAACGCTTGGGCTGTAATTAGCGTCTTCAATAACTTTGATTACGCCATGTCTTAACTGACCGATTCTATTAATTTTCTGAGCTTCTCTAGGCTGAAAGTGCCCATTAAAAACACCTTCTTGAGGATGCCAAACACCACAATCTTCAGTCATTGGGATTACTTCATGGATTTCATCCACGTTTAAATCTCCCCCTGTACCGTAGTAATGTTTTAACAAAGGTGTAACAGCTGCATACCATCTTTCTAAAACACCTGTTTTTCTCGGGTCGTTAGGATCAAAATTAATTCCAGATTTAGCACCTCCAATAGCAGGTCCAGAAACTGTAAACTTTACCTCCATGGTTTTTGCCAAAGACTCCACCTCTCTTTTATCCAACCCAACTCTCATCCTTGTTCCACCACCGGCAGCGCCACCTCTTAATGAATTGATTACAACCCAGCCTTCTGCTTCAGTTTCTGCATCTTTCCATTCAAATACAATCTCGGGGCGTTTGTTTTCAAATTTCTCTAATAAATCCTTCATTATCTTTCAGTTCTATTGTTTCATTATATTTCAATTTTCAAAAGTATAAATAAATGTCAACCACATGTAGGAATAGATTTTATTTTTTCTGCTTTTTTTTCTACCTAAATGATCTTTGGAAAATTTTTAATTAAAATTAATTTCATTTCACACCTTATTTAGAGGTAATATAAATAACTTTGTAACATCAAATAAATTAAAACCGCGCCAATAAAATTGTCAGTAAAACTAATCATAGCAGATAGCAGTGAATTATTTCAACTAGGGATAGAACTGATTATTCAAAAACAAGCAGATATACAATTGATAGGTGCCGCTAATAGTAACGAAGAACTTCTTCAAATGCTGGAAAAAGACATTCCTGACGTTGTACTTTTTGACTATCATGCAAAAGATTTTAGTATTGACATCATTAAAAAAGTTAAACAAGTAAATAGAAAAATTAAATTTGTTGGTATCACTGGTGAAAAAACGGGCGGGGTCGTCCTAAAAGGTGTAAGAAATGGCATAAAAAGTTATGTCAAAAAAGAATGTTCTGCCAATGAGATTGTAGAGGCAATTCTTGAAACAGCTAAAGGCAATAAATTTTTCTGCGGTGATTTGATGGAGCAAATGCGCAATGAAAATGTAAGTGTAGAAAACATTGAAAAAGAAGCCATGTCTTGCGAACCCATTTCACTTTCTGATAGAGAATTAGAAATTATAAAAATGATTGCAGAAGGTTACACTAACGCTCAAATAGCTGCCCTACTCTACATAAGTAATCACACTGTGAATACGCACAGAAAAAATGTCATGAAAAAACTAGGCATCAATAATACTGCGGGCATTGTAATGATGGCTGTTAAGTCTGGACTTGTCACACCAAATCACTACGTAGGCTTACCAGAAATTGGATAATCTCTTCCATTTGTAGCGAATAGTAGCTCAACCCATACACATACTAGTTTATCTAATTCAGCCCTCTGTTTTAAGTCTATTTTTATTCTTGGAATTGTTCTTGATTATGATTGCACAAATCAACGTTGAAAATTACAATAAACTCCTATCTAAACGAAGGATGCTATTCTTACTTTTAACTACTTAAGAATTTTCTATTATTTAGACTCAACTTTATGCGTAATATTTTTTTCATAACCATTGGATTAGCATTCACTTTGTTCTCGGGCTTCTTACTTTTAGAGGAAGACATATTAAACATTGCAGCAACAGAAGATAATAAGAAACAGCAGAATAAAATAGCACCTCCATTTATTAATGACATTAATAAAAAATGGGCAGATAGTGTTGTTAAATCGATGACATTAGACGAGAAAATTGGCCAACTATTTATGGTTGCAGCATATTCTAATCGAGACAAAACTCATCAAGATGAATTGGATGCATTGATAGAAAACAATCATATTGGTGGGTTAATTTTTTTCCAAGGTTCTCCTTTCAAACAAGCGGAAATGACCAATCACTTTCAAGCAAAGAGTAAAATCCCTTTAATGATAGGAATTGACGGAGAATGGGGATTAGCAATGAGACTAGACAGTACCATGAAATATCCAAAACAGATGACTTTAGGAGCCATTTCTGACAACTCATTAATATACGATATGGGAACCAACATTGCTCAAGAATGCAATAGATTAGGCATCCATGTTAATTTCGGTCCGGTAGCAGATGTCAATAATAATCCAGCAAACCCTGTTATCAATTACAGATCATTCGGAGAAAACAAACACCTTGTCACAGCAAAAGCGCTGGCGTACATGAATGGGTTACAGGACAATGGAATACTTGCAAGCGGAAAACATTTCCCAGGACATGGTGATACAGACACTGATTCACACAAAACACTACCTATAATTACACATGACATTGAAAGATTGGACAGCATTGAGTTGTTTCCTTTTAAACATTTAATTGATAGTGGACTAGGCAGCATGATGGTTGCACATCTTTACATCCCCAGTTTAGATTCTACTGCCAATAAGGCCTCTACACTTTCTAGAAAAATTGTAAGTGATTTACTCAAATACGATTTAAATTTCCATGGATTGATCTTTACTGACGCATTGAATATGAGAGGTGTTAGCGCTTATTTTGATCCTGGAAGATTAGAAGTAGCCGCATTACAAGCCGGCAATGATGTTTTATTGTTTCCAGAAGATGTCCCTAAAGCTATGGAAGAAATAAAATTAGCAATTAAGAATGGGGAACTTTCTGAAAAAGAAATTGATGCACATTGTCATAAAATTTTGATGACAAAAAGATGGATGGGACTTCACAAACAACCAAAAATTAAACTTGACAATCTTCATGAAGACTTAAACACCAATCAAGCGAAATATCTAAACCAAAAATTATTTGAAGCTGCTATTACTGTTATAAAAAATGACAATGAAATTCTTCCAATCACTAAACTGGCGACCAAGAAAATAGCCGCTGTAAATGTTGGAGCAACTGCTCAAAATACCTTTACAAAAGTTGCAGATAGATATTGCACTTTAGATACTTTCTCTATTTCAAACAAATTAAATTTTGCTGAAATTAACAATGAGATTACTAAATTGAAAGAGCACAATGTAGTAATTGTTTCCATCTTTGACATGAGCCAAAGACCTCATCAAAATTTTGGTTTTTACCAAAATACAAACGATTATATTCTTGCACTCGCAAAAGATGACAATAAAAAAATCATTCTAAATGTAATGGGCAACCCTTACTGCTTGGAAAATATGACCTGTACAGATGTTGTAGATGCTATCGTAATCAATTATGAAGAAAGAGAAGAAACTGAAAACTTATCTGCTCAACTAATTTTTGGCGGTATTCAATCCAAAGGAAAATTGCCTGTAAGTATTGGAGAAAAATTTATAGAAGGAGACGGCATCATGACTAGAACTCCCATTAGAATGAAGTATACAATGCCAGCAGAATTAGGTATTTCTGACAGTGATTTGGTAGCTATTGATTCTATTGCTTTAGAAGGATTAAAAGAAGGTATCTTCCCTGGATGCCAAATACTTGTAGCCAAAGATGGTAAAGTGTTTTATCACAAAAGTTTTGGTAATCATACTTATGAATCTACCTCCAAAAAAGTTGAAAATACAGACATCTACGACTTAGCGAGCATCACAAAAATAGCAAGCAGTACTGCTTCCCTGATGAAATTGCAAAGTGAAGGAAGAATCAATATAGACAGCACTTTAGGAACATACCTGAGTGATAAAGTAGACACGACAGATTACAATGATATCAAGTTAAAAGAAATGCTAACACATCAAGCTGGATTCAAAGCATGGATTCCATTCTACATTAGGACATTACATAAAGGTCAACCTAAAATAGAATTATATAGTATCCACAAAACCGATTTCTTTGACTCGCGTGTAGCAGAAGGCTTATACATCCACAGTGGTATAAGAGATTCTATTTTTAATAGAATTATTACAACTGATGTATCTAGTAAGAAGAAGTATTTATACAGTGATTTGGGCTACTATTTTGTGAATGAAATAATTCAACGCAAGACCAACCAGACACAAGATAAATATGTGGAAGAAAACTTTTACAAACCTTTAGGATTAGATAATATTGGGTACAAACCAAGAGACAAATGGGATATAGCTAGAATCCCTCCTACCGAAGATGATAAAACATTCAGACATCAAATTATCCATGCTGATGTTCACGACCAAGGTGCAGCGATGCTAGGAGGTGTATGCGGACATGCTGGTCTTTTTGCCAACAGTAACGACTTGGCAGTAATGATGCAAACATTTATGCAGTACGGCACTTATGGAGGTGAAAGATTTTATGCTGATTCTATTGGTAAATTATTTACTTCATCTCCTTATTACAACATTAATAGAAACAGAAGAGGTATAGGCTTTGATAAACCTGTGAGAGGTGGCGGCAATGGACCAACTTGCAGTGGATGTGCTTCTGATAAGAGTTTTGGTCATTCTGGTTTTACAGGAACACTCACTTGGGCAGATCCAGAAAACGGGATGGTATTTGTTTTCTTGAGCAACAGAACCTTTCCAGATGCTGAAAATCGAAAAATAATCAGTTCAGGTACTAGAACTAGAATCATGCAAGTGATTTATACAGCAATAGCAAATGGTGAAAAAAGACTTTATTCCAAGGGGAGTTAAGATACTATACAAGAATAGTCATTATTGGAAAAGAACACCATAAAAAATTGTAACATAAAAAAGGCAAGAATTAATTCTTGCCTTTTTCGTTTTAGAGTTTAATTAATTTCTTCTTACTTAGTAGAGTATCATCTTCAATAGATTTGACTTCTATCAGATAATTTCCTGATGCAAATTCACTAACATCAATAGTGGAAATGATTCCTACACTCTTTTGAGTATACACTACTCTACCTGTTAAGTCCATAATATTGATCACTTGAATTGCAGAAGTTTCTAATTCAATATTTAACACCCCACTTGTAGGATTTGGATAAACATTCATTTCTAACTCATTAAATTCAGAAACTGAAACTGGTGCAGCCTGATTACATACAATAGGATATAAAAACTCCAAAGATCTCATGAGAATTGAATCCGTGCCAACAGTAGTATTAAAGTAACTCACATGATCAGAGCTATTAGGTATAGTTATAAGTTCACTATTCACCCCTACGCTTTGAGCACTTGAATGAATTAAACTAGAGCCTTCTAAAGCAATGATTGGAAAACCTCCAATTGTAGCATCTCCTGCTGCATAAGGTACTACTCCATCTTGATCATCATGTACTGAAAAAATCGGTGGATCATTTGCGTCAATATAACTAGACCACTTCAAAGCCCCTGAGTAATTTAAAATACCAGCTACATCATCACCGTGCTGAATATTGGTAGAACTGTTTCCTGTCCAACCTCCATTCGCGGTAAGAATAGAATCAATAAAAGGCTGAACAGTGTTATTATCTTGCAATAACCCAGTATGCAATCCTACTATGGAACCTGCAGAAATACCACCAACAAAAATTAGGTTAGTGTCAATTTTATAAGTATTAGTAGTAGCGGCATCTTCTCTAAAGAATCGAATTGACGCCTTCATATCTGAAACTGCTTTTATCACTTCATCTGTCATGACTACTGAATCAGGAAGTGGCCAAAACGAGCCATCATACAATCTATAATCAATAGTTGCAACGGCATAACCTTTTGTTGCGTAAAAATAACATAAAGGATGCATATCATCTCTTGAGCCTCCAATGAAACTTCCTCCAAATGCCAAGATTATCAATGGTCTATTAACTGCTACATCACCAGAAGGTTCAAAAAAATCAAGTTTCAAATCTGCATTGACCCCTCCTTGTGTTGTTGAATTCCCAAAGACAATTCCCAATGTTGTATCTACAGAATAATTTGAACTGAAATATCTCGATCCATCGCAACTAGCATGTTGAGCCACAATTGCTACGGAGAAAAATGAAAAAACTGAAAGTATTAATAATTTCATAAATTTAAATATTTGGATTTCTCAAAAATACACATTCCAGGTCTATTCTCAATGTTGGCTACATAGAATACTTACCGCTTATCATTAACATAGGAAATTAAAACTTCACTCTACCAGCTTGCCATACATGCCTTTCATTGTGATATATAACCACCATCAACGTATCACAAAGTCTTAGTTTTATTAATTTTGAAATGGTTATACTAGTTTTTATCTTTTGAATATTCACTTCTTTTGCTTTTTCCAATAAAATTAAATATTCTTCCTGCTGCGCTATAAATCTTTGAATAATACTAACCGGGAGTTTTGAGTCTTTCGGATCCATGTTCACAAAGGTTTTCATGGATTTAATCTTGTCATCTTTTACTTTCATCACTTTAGCAAAATAACTTCCCAACATACTACTGTTGCAATACTCCTTTGGTTGATTGTATTTACTTTCGTTCAATCTTGTTGCAATTTCCTTAAGATAAAAATCGCCATAGAGATTTAGGTGTTCCAAACATTCTAAAATGCTCCAAGATTTTTCATTGGACTTATAATTCAATTGTTCTAAAGTCAAAGTTTCAAACTTTTTAGCTTGAGAGATACAGTTTTGAGTAATTTCAATTAATTCATTGAGTAATTTAGTGCTATTGTTTTTCATGATTCTAATATTTGCTTACAAAATTCTGAATAGTCCATGATAAAAACATTGATTGAAATCAAGAATCCGACTTCATAATTCTGCTTAACGTTTCTGGCGTCATTCTCAAATAGGAGGCAATATACTTTAGTGGAATTTCTTGAAATACTTTTGGACTTCTATTCATTACTCTAAATAGTCTTTCTTGGGGAGAAGTGGTCAACAAATCTATTTCTCGTTCCATTTGCTGCGCTATAATATCTTGAAGTAAATCATTAAAATCTTGAAGGTGCTCCGGGTACTCTGATATAAAAGCGTCCAAATCATTTTTGGTAATAATTACCACTTCCGTACTTCGAAGCGCTTGCATATAAAAAAGCGAACCTTCTCCGGTGAAATAAGTTGGTAATACAGAAATCATAGAACCTGTATAGCCAAATCTTATAGTAAACTCCTCATCCTTACTCAAGTAATAGACTCGAACAGCTCCACTTTCAATGGCATAGATATTTTGATTTTTGTCTCCTTGAGAAACTAAGTATTCGTTACGTTTGAAATGCTTTCTTTGCGTAGGAACATTGGATAATACTTTTTGCACAAAATTTTCCAATCCACTAAAATTAAGTTTTTTGCTTTTTCTTCTTAGCCGCAGGGAATAACAAATTATTCAATATCAATCTATATCCAGGAGAATTAGGATATAAATTCAAATCGGTAGGAGGGTCATTTACGTAATGTTTGTAATCTTCCGGGTCATGACCTCCGTAGAACGTCCATTGTCCTTTTCCAAATTCTCCATGAATATATCTAGCAGTTCCCAACGCCTTATTCTCTCCCATTATTAACACATTGGACTTAATGTACTTTGTGTAAAAGTCGGTAGTTTGACCAAAAAAACCATTCACAATACTAGTATGATTCTGACATAACATAGTAGGTACAATATCCCATTTAGCGCTAAATTCAAATAAAGAAAACTTATCTTGACTTTCTGGTATGGTATTATGAGCCTTGGTGGCATCTATACTTGAAAACTCATATTGTAATGGATTCTTTTCCAAAATAAAATCTTTAAAAGCAAATGTTTTGCTAAAGTCTAATTTACTCTGAGCAGCGGGATCTGCAGCATCTCCATCAAACATATATTCACAAATATCTGTCCCTTGTGCTGCCAATGCAATATCATAACTATCCGTCCCCGAACACATAGTAAACAGGAAGCCACCACCAGCCGTAAACTTTTCAATATTGGTAGCAACAGCTAGTTTTAATTCAGAAACTTTCTTAAATCCCATTTCTGCTGCCATTGCCTCAGCATCCTGTTGCTGCTTTCTGTACCAATTTGCATTTCTATATTGCCCATAAAACTTTCCATATTGTCCCGTAAAATCTTCATGATGCAAATGCAACCAGTCATACTTGTGTAAATCTCCTGCGATAATTTCTTTGTCGTAAACTTTATCAAAAGGGATTTCTGCGTAGGTAAGAACTAATGTTACAGCATCATCCCAAGGTTGCTTACCTTCCGGAGTATAAACCGCCACTTTAGGAGATTTCTCTAACTTTACCACTTCTTGGTTTACCTCTGGGTCTGCTATTTGAGAGCGAATTTGCGCTGCTTGAACATCTGCAATTACTTCATATGTTACGCCTCTAATGATACATTCCTCTTCTATGGTAGCGTAATGTTTTACCATAAAACTACCGCCTCTATAGTTCAATAACCACTCTACTGGAATATCATTCTGCAATACCCAATAAGTTATACCGTATGCTTTTAAATGATTAGCTTGCTTTCCTTCATCCATAGGAATCAGAATGTGACTCGCCAACGCTAGTTTAGCAAAAAGTAAAACAATTATTAGTAACAACCCTTTCGTCATGATTAAATTTACCGCTTAGTGTGTGCTAAAGTTAATGGTTTTTGATGAGAAAAAAGAATTCAAAGGAATAGAAATTTGATATTAGAAGCTTTAATAAGCTAACTTTGTATAAATAATCAATTACCCCATGAAAATACTCAATTCAGTTTTAATCTTTGCTATATTAGTAATCTCACTCAGTTCATGTTCTTCCTCACCAATATGTGAATGTTTCGAAGTAAGACTTGAAATAAAAAATATGTACCAAGAAGTGGACGGCATTGAAGCAACCTTTAAAATGACGCAAACACAAGAATATAAAGACCTTAAAGCCAAAAAGAAAGAATGCAAAAATGTTATCGAACCTGAGTTTTTTGACAAAGTAAAAACTGAATACAAAAACGAGGAAGATTTATTAAGAGGAGAACTAGGTGATTGCGAAGCGGTAATGGAATTATTAGATAAGCACTAACAAGGTTTCTTACATTCCTGAAATAACTTCCAAAATCTTTTTATCAGCCTCGGTAAATTCGACACTTCTTCTAGCCATAACACGTTCTGCTACTTCGTAAGCTTTTTCTAATTTGAACTTCTCAATAGAATCTTTACCACCCCACGAGAATGATGGAACATGCTTGGGAGGAAAACCTCCGTCAAAAACATTAGCACAAACCCCTACTACTGTCCCTGTATTAAACATTGTATTGATGCTACTCTTAGAATGATCTCCCATTATCAATCCGCAAAACTGTTGTCCTGAAGGAATCGCTTCTTGCTCATTGTAAGACCAGACCCTTACTTCACTATAATTATTCTTTAAGTTTGATGTATTGGTATCGGCACCTAAATTACACCACTCTCCTATCACACTATTCCCCAAATACCCATCATGACCTTTATTAGAATAACCAATGATAATAGAATTGCCTACTTCACCACCAACTTTACTGTGAGGACCTATTGTAGTTGGGCCATAAATTTTAGCGCCCATTTTGATAGTCGCATGATCACAAAGTGCCAATCCCCCTCTTATCATTGCGCCTTCCATTACCACTGCATCCTTGCCAATATATATTGGCCCCTCCGTAGTATTGAATATTGCAGCATGAACTTCTGCTCCTTCTTCAATGAAAATATCATCCTCCTCACCTATTAAAGTATTACTTTCATGCAAAGGTTGGGACTCCCTTTCATTTGTCAATACTTCAAAATCTTTTGCCAATTCTTCTCCATTAAGTTTGAAAATATCCCAAGGTCTTCTCACAATTTCAACATCCATATCATACTCCAGAAGTAAACTCCCTTTCAGAATTTTTTGCATATTAGCATCAGCACTTGGAAGTGGTTTGATAGCCAAGACTTCTCCGTTCTTCATCAGGATTTGATCTTTCTTTAAATCTAGAATAGTTTCCGCCAAATCTTGGGTTGGCATAAGTCCTGCATTAATTCCTAATTCGACTTCACCATCTTGTCCCTGAAATTTTTCGTTCAAGTAATCTTTCGTTCTTATCCCAACTTCTTGAGATAAATATTTATTCCATTTTTCCTGAATGGTAAGTATCCCAACTCTAAGATGAGCAACAGGTCTAGTAAAAGTAAGCGGCTGTAAATTCTTATGTCCAGCACCATCAAAAAGTACAATACTCATAATGTATAGGTTTATTGGCGAAAGTAAACAAAAAAACCTTCATTCGAAAAATCGAATGAAGGTTCAATATTGTAGAAAGATAAAAATTTATCTTTTGTATCTAGTGTTGAATTTATCAATTCTTCCTGCAGTATCCACTAATTGTTGTTTACCTGTGAAGAAAGGGTGAGACATATGAGAAATCTCCAATTTCACTACAGGGTACTCAACTCCGTCAACTTCAACTGTATCAGTAGTTTCGCAACAACTTCTTGTAATAAAAGTGTAGTCATTAGACATGTCCTTAAAGGCTACTAATCTATAATTCTCTGGGTGTATTTCTTTTCTCATTTTATATTCTCTTATAATATTTCGGGGTGCAAATGTACATTTTCATTTTAAACTGAACAATTTTAGAGACTTTTTTTTCTCTTTTTTAATGTTTTAAAAATAAACCTTTTGACCGCTTAACAAATTTAGCACGAAAATACGAGCTTTAAATAATATATTTGTATTAAATTTTAGAGTTTTAAAAACTAAACAATGATTAAGTCTATTTCATCTTACATGTTTATTGTTCTGTTGTTTTGTGTCACTACAGTAAATGCACACGAATCATACTTAAGTGTTACACAAATGAATTATAATGCAGAAACAAATAGCATACAGTGTGAAATGAAATTGACTGCACACGATTTAGAACAAGCTTTAAAAGTACAATCTGGTCAAGCAGTCATTCTAGACAAAGCCTCACTTCGAGTATCCAACAACAAATTAATAAATCAATACCTTCAAAAATACTTCAGTGTAAAAATTAATGGAATTAAGACATATGTTTCCTATATTGGATATGAAGTTGAACTTAATGACAATGCATGGATATATTTTGAGATACCTTGCCCAGAAATAAAAAAAGAAATAGAGATTAGTAATATGATACTTACTGAAACATTTGCAATGCAACAAAATGTTACCCATCTCTCTATTAATACTAATAAACAAAGTTTCGTTTTCACAAAAATTGACACGAAAAACATATTTAATTGGAATGAATAAAACTATATTACTCTCTGCCCTACTCCTTCTAAGCAGTGTTTCCAAAGCACAAAAAGATAATTACAATGTCAATAAGTTTAAACAACTTAATGAAGAACTATCTACACCTAATGTTTACAGAACAGGTGGAGGTGCTCCGGGAAGTGCATATTATCAAAACAAGGCTGATTACAAAATGGACATCACACTAGATGATACTAAGCAAAAAATCACCGGCTATGAAACAATCACCTATAGAAATGACTCGCCAGATGCATTAGAATATCTTTGGGTTCAATTGGATCAAAATGTGAGAGCAAATACTAGCGACTCCTACAAAATCAGAACTGGAACAATGGAAGATGTTAGTTTCTACTCATTGGTAAGAGAAGATAATAATAAAACTTTTGACGGTGGATTTAAAATCACAGAAATAACAGATCTTGATAAAAAAGAATTGACTTACACCATCAATAAAACAATGATGAGAATTGATCTAGATACTCCCCTTAAAGCAGGTGATAGTTATTCTTTTAACATTGGTTGGTGGTACAACATCAACAATAGAGAAAAAGTTGGTGGACGTTCTGGTTATGAACTTTTCGAAGATCAGGGAACGTACCTTTATACAATTGCTCAGTTTTTTCCTAGAATGTGTGTCTACAATGATGAAACAGGTTGGCAAAACAAACAATTCTTAGGACATGGTGAATTCACTCTTCCTTTTGGAGATTATGAGGTAAAACTTACCGTTCCTTCCAATCATGTCGTTGCCGCCACTGGTGAAATTCAAAACCTAGACGAAGTATTAACTACAGTTCAAAAAGAAAGACTCGAAAAAGCTAAAAAAGAAGAAAACACTCCGGTTTTTATCATCACAGAAAAAGAAGCAATTAAAAATGAAAAAACCACCACTAAAGACACAAAAACTTGGATATACAAAGCACAAAACGTTAGAGATTTTGGTTGGGCATCCTCCAAAAAATTTATTTGGGATGCAATGATCGTAAAGCAAGAAACCAAAGATGTTTTAGCAATGTCTTTCTATCCTAAAGAAGGTAATCCACTTTGGGAAAAATATAGTACGAAGGCTGTTGCTCAAACTTTAAAAACTTATTCTAAACATACATTTGACTATCCTTACCCAGTTGCAATTAGTGTTCACACCAAACACATAGGTATGGAATATCCTATGATTTGTTTCAATGGAGGAAGACCAGAACCAGACGGAACCTATTCTGAGAGAACTAAATACGGCATGATTGGAGTTATCATCCATGAAGTAGGACACAATTACTTCCCAATGATTGTCAACTCAGACGAACGTCAATGGACATGGATGGATGAAGGTTTAAACACCTTCCTTCAATTCTTAACAGAAAAAGAATGGGATAAGAATTATCCTAGTAGAAGAGGACCTGCATATCTTATAACCGACTATATGGGCGGAGATAAAAACTTCATTTCTCCAATCATGACCAATAGTGAATCCATCTGGCAGTTTGGTCCAAATGCTTACGGGAAACCTGCTACCGCACTAAATATTTTGAGAGAAACAATAATGGGACGAGAATTATTTGACCATGCTTTCAAAACATATGCTACTAGATGGATGTTCAAGCACCCTACCCCTGCTGATCTATTCCGTACAATGGAAGATGCAAGTGCTATAGATTTAGATTGGTTTTGGCGAGGCTGGTTTTATACTAACGATCACGTTGATATATCATTGACCAATATGAAATACTTTAAATTAAGTTCCAAAAATCCAGCAATAGAGAACCCCATTGCTAAAAAAGAAAAAGAAGAAATATTTAATAATGATGTTACCACAACTCAAAACAAAAAAGAACCTAAAAGTTACATCGAAAGAGATCCAACGTTAATTGATTTCTATAACAAATATGATGAGTTTGCAGTAACAGAAAAAGACAAGAAAAAATATCAAGCATTTATCAATTCTCTAACCGAACAAGAGAAAAAATTACTGAATGCGGATAAGAATTTTTATGAATTGAGCTTTGAAAATATTGGAGGATTAGTGATGCCATTAATTCTTGAATTTGAATTTACAGATGGGACTAAAGAATTACAAAGAATCCCTGCGGAAATTTGGGTGAGAGATAATTATAAGATTTCTAAAATATTTAGCTTTGATAAGGAAGTTAAATCTGTAGTATTGGATCCTTATCTTGAAACAGCAGATACAGATACTTACAATAATTCATGGCCTAGAAATCCAAAACCATCCAGATTTGAATTATTTAAAAATAATCATAAATCAACTAATCCAATGCAAGAGGCAGGAAAATAAAGTCTATTGAATACAGCCATAAAAATCCAATATGTAGAAATACCATTCAGCATATTGGATTTGCCATTTATAAAAACACAGCAAACTAATTATTTATTTTAGTTTATATTTGATTTCATAAATTATTCATAATATGAAAACTACCCTATTTTCAATCTTCTCGTTTGTAACATTAATTACTGTAGCCCAGCATCAAGTTGGTCATTATCAATTTACTTTTCAAGATCCAGAAAGGAGCAACAGGGATATCCAAACAGAAATTTACTATCCTGCAACTACTGCTGGGGAAAGTACACCTGTAGCCTCCGGTCAATATCCAGTCATTATTTTTGGACATGGTTTTGTTATGGCCTGGGACGCTTATGAAAACCTTTGGGAAGAGTTTGTGCCTAGAGGATATATTATGGTATTTCCTAGAACAGAAGGAAGTGCATTTGCTACAGACCATCAGCAATTTGGTTGGGACCTTGAATTTCTAGTTACACAAATGCAACAAGAAGGCCTAAATACATCATCGCCAATAAATGGCGCAGTTGCTCCCAACACTGCTCTAATGGGACATTCAATGGGAGGAGGTGCTACATTCCTAGCTGCCGATTCTCTATGTAATAACGGGAATACAAATTTTAAAACTTTAATTGGACTTGCTCCAGCTGAATCTTCTAGCAATGGTGTATCCTCAATAGCATCCGCATTGGAAATTACAGTGCCTTCTTTAATTCTATCAGGAAGTCAAGATGGTGTTACACCTCCAGCGGATCACCATATTCCAATGTATGACAACTTAGCATCAGATTGTAAAATCTTTGTATCTATTACGGGTGGTGCGCATTGTTATTTTGCCAATTCAAATTTTGCTTGCGATTTTGGAGAAGGCACATCATCTACTGGTATCTCGATAGATAGGTTAGAGCAACATGATATTACCTTTAGTTTTGTGAATAATTGGTTAGACTATACTTTAAAAAGCGACTGTAGCAGTTTTCAGTTATTTCAAGATTCTTTATCGAATTCAATCAGAGTTGTAACAAATCAATCTTGCACTTCTAATCCCGTTTCAACTATTTCTGAAAATGGTGGAATACTAACTAGCACTGTTACAGGAATTTCGTATCAGTGGTTTTTGAATGGAACCGCTATAAGTGGAGCAAACAGTATTTCACATACTGCAACAGTTACTGGAGACTATACTGTAGAAGTTACATTTAGTAATGGTTGCCCTACCGTTTCATCCCCCTTTTCATTCTCTTCAAGTTTAGGGATTTATACCAACACTCACAAAGTAAGAGTATACCCAAATCCTACGTCAGGAATTATTAATTTATCAAAGAATTATAATGTAGAAATTTACAGTGTAACTGGTCAAAGAATAGACAGTAGGTTCAACGAATCTGTAATAGACTTAAGCTACTATGCTAATGGAATATATTATTTAAAAGTAGAAGACTCTTATTTAAAAATTGTCAAAGAATAGGTTTAAGTAATTTCTTTTCAATAAATATAAGAAAGAAAGGCTGCAGTTGTTTTGAAACTGCAGCCTTTTATTATAAACCTATATTTAGGCTTTATTATTAACTAACTTTTATATTCCCTTTCCCAAACTTTTTCTGTTTTAATATAATCAAACATGAATCTAATTATATCTATCGTAGAAATAATGCCAATTAATTTATCCTCATAATCGAGAACCGGAACAGCATGAAACTTTTGATCAGTAAATAATGGCACCAATGTATCCAATTCTTCTGTCTCTTTAATAGTAACTACAGGCGATGTCATTAAATTCTCACAGATAATTTTTTTCTTATCCACATCAGAAATTCTATATACATCCGTTATACTGATTAATCCTACAACTTTTTCTCCACTTACAACAGGCAAATGTCTAATTCCCATGTCATTCATAATGTATTCCGCCTTATGAACGGTATCAGTTAAATTTAACCTAATGGGTAACGGGGTCATAAATTTATAAACTGGAATGGCAGTTTTCATAATACTTTATTTAAATGTTTGTGCATGCAAGGTCGGAATTAACCTTAAAAAAATAACTACAGAATAGCACCTAAATTAATGATTTACATCAGTATTTAAGTTATTTTTGAGAAATGGAAGAAACACCAATTAATGAACCTAAAAATAGATTTCGATTCAATCCTGATTTCACTATGGTGAATGGATGGTTTATTTTGGTTTTGCTAATAATGACAATACTATTTGGTATAGCATTTATATTCAGTTATTACTAAACATAAAAAAAGACCGCTATTCGCAGTCCTTTTATTTTTTTTTAATGTTTTTAACTTTTCAATTCAACACTAATTCAATATTTCCAATTGAATCAGTTTTTCTGATACTTAATGACTTTGAAAAATCCAAAAGGTTTTGTATCGTTGAAGTTTTAGGTTCTTGTATTTCGTCATTAAACAATTCTTTTCTTAATTGTTTTTCATGTTGAGTGAAATAGGTAAGTTGTTTTAAAGTAGAGCTTTTCTCCATACGCAATAACTGTGGTTTTGATTATTAATACTCTATTAACGAGCCCAAAATCATCTTATTGCATTAGGATGAAAAAACTTTTATGACGCAGTAAGCATCAACTCTTTCTCATCAATAAGTTTTCTAAGATTAATTAAAGCGTATCTCATTCTTCCTAGTGCTGTATTGATACTCACATTAGTAGAATCTGCAATATCTTTAAAACTCATCCCCATATAATGTCTCATCTTCACAACTTCTCTCTGATCATCTGGAAGTAATTCAACCAATTCTCTGACATCGTTAAGAATTTGATTGTAGATGATTTCATCCTCTACATTATTATCTTCAATTTTTAATATATTGAAGATATCAAACTTATCCTCGTCATTGCCATTACCTCTTCCAGCAATAGGCATTTTTTTATCTTTTCTAAAGTGATCTATGATAAGATTATGAGCTATTCGCATTACCCAAGGGAGAAACTTACCTTCTTCATTGTACTTTCCATTTTTAAGAGTACGTATCACCTTTACAAAAGTATCTTGGAAAATATCATTTGCTAAATCTTCGTCTTTTACCATTTTCATGATATATCCGAATACTTTACCTTTATTTCTTGTCAGAAGTTTCTCGAAAGCGCTTTCTTGTCCATTGATGTATTGGCTAACCAATAACTGATCATCTACTTTATCTGTATACATATGCCTATAATTTAGGTAGTAATTATGTTTAGTTTAAAGTAAATGTCTTTTCTATACGCTTAATTTTAGAGTTATAATACAGAGACCTCCCAAAACAGAAAAGGTTGCCTGCATTTTTAAATTTTCTCAAAAATAGTATTTTATATTGCTAGAATCCAAGAAAAAAATGATGAACTTTAGTTTTTAGGAGATTAAACAATTAATTCACAGCAGATTTTTCTTTATGCTCTTTAATCGCTAGTCTATATAGATTCTCGTAAATTGGTAGAATCTGTTCAATATCAAATTTAGCAGCCTCTTTAGTTGCTTGATTTTTAAATTTTATTAAATTCTCTTTAGAACTTAATATTTTGAATGCATTCACAGCCATATCTTCTACATCTCCAACATTGGATAAATACCCAGAAACGCCATGATTAACAACTTCTGGAATACCTCCAGAGTTACTTGCTATCACTGGAACTCCTGCTGCCAAGGCTTCTAATGCTGCTAAGCCAAAACTTTCTGTTTCTGAAGGAAGTACAAATAAATCAGAAATTGCTAATACTTCAATTGTTGATTTCAAACTACCAACGAAAACAATCTTATCACACAATCCCCATTCTCTACAATTGCGTTCAAGAATATTTCTTTCAGGACCATCTCCTACCAATATTAATTTTGCATCCACTCCTTTTTCCAAAAGCCTTTTAAAGACTTCTAAAACATCATGAACACGTTTTACTTTTCTAAAATTAGAAATGTGAGTCACCAAAAACTCTCCATTTGGGGCGTATCTTTCTTTATATTTTGAGTTATTCTTCAATTGATAATCCGAAATTCTTATGAAATTAGGTACAACATCAATATCTCTTTTAATCTCAAAATGTTCAAATGTATCTGATTTTAAACTCTCCGACACAGCAGTAACTTTGGAAGATTTGTTAATAGAAAAAGTAATCACAGGTTCAAAGGATGGGTCTTTACCTACCAAAGTTATATCCGTACCATGAAGAGTGGTAATATAGGGAATGTTGATACCCTGTTCTTTAAGGATTTGCTGTGCCATATAAGCCGCAGAAGCATGTGGTATTGCATAATGACAATGAAGCAGTTCTAATTTTTCATACTTCACTACATCCACCAATTTACTAGTAAGCACTTGCTCATATGGCGTATGTTCAAACAAAGGGTAATCACTCACTGAAACCTCGTGAAAAAAAATATTTTCTCTAAGTTTATCTAACCGAACTGGTAAACTATAAGTTATAAAATGAATTTCATGCCCCTTCTTGGCTAATGCTTTGCCTAATTCTGTAGCCACAACTCCACTTCCTCCAAACGTTGGATACAATACAATCCCTATCTTCATCTTATTTTCTTAACTGTTCAAAGCAAAGATATAGGTTATAACATTAAGTACGAACCAAAATCTACCTTTAAAATGGATTCCCATCTTAACATTAAATAGTATATTCGCAGAGCAAAAATTGGAATTTTCTAGATATGAAAGCGGACGAACTAGCATTTAACAAAAATGAAGATGTAAATAAATTAAAGGTTTCTGAATTGAATCAGAAACTGGAGGAAGTTTATTTAGGTGGTGGTCAGAAAAGAATAGACAAACTACATGGCCAAGGAAAACTTACAGCCAGAGAGCGAATTGCTTATTTGGTTGATGATGATAAACCTCAAATAGAAATTGGTGCATTGGCTGGTGACGGTATGTATGAGGAACATGGCGGATGTCCAAGTGGCGGATGTGCTATAGTAATGGCATACGTTTCCGGAAAACAATGTATTGTTGTTGCTAATGACGCTACCGTGAAAGCGGGTGCTTGGTTCCCTATTTCGGGAAAGAAAAATTTAAGAGCGCAAGAAATTGCAATGGAGAATAGATTACCGATTATCTACTTAGTAGATAGTGCTGGTGTTTACCTGCCTATGCAAGATGAAATATTTCCAGATAAAGAACATTTCGGAAGAATTTTCAGAAATAATGCAGTAATGAGTAGCATGGGTATTACTCAAATTGCTGCCATAATGGGGAGTTGTGTTGCTGGAGGAGCTTATCTTCCTATCATGAGCGATGAGAGTTTGATTGTGGACAAAACTGGAAGCATATTTTTAGCAGGTTCATACTTAGTAAAAGCTGCTGTTGGTGAAGTGATTGATAATGAAACTCTAGGAGGCGCAACTACACATACAGAAATCAGTGGTGTGTGCGACTACAAATCTAAAGACGACAAAGATTGTTTAGATACTATCCAGAAAATAATGGATAAAATTGGTTCATTTGATACGGCTGGATTTGACAGAAAGAAACCAAAGCAACCAAAATTAGATGAAAAAGAAATATATGGTATCCTACCCGAATTAAGAACTACGCCTTATGATACAATTGAAATCATAAAAAGATTAGTTGATGATTCTGATTTTACAGAATACAAAGAAGGATACGGAAAAACAATCTTAACTGGTTACGCTAGAATTGATGGATGGTCTGTAGGTATTGTTGCTAATAATAGACAAATCATCAAAAACAAGAAAGGTGAAATGCAGTTTGGAGGTGTTATCTATAGTGACTCTGCCGACAGAGCCGCTAGGTTTATAATGAATTGTAACCAAAAGAAAATTCCTTTAGTATTCTTACAAGATGTAACTGGGTTTATGGTTGGATCTAGGTCTGAACACGGAGGAATTATTAAAGATGGTGCAAAAATGGTTAATGCTATGGCCAACTCAGTAGTGCCTAAATTTACCATTGTAATAGGTAATTCTTATGGAGCTGGAAACTACGCCATGTGTGGTAAAGCATATGACCCAAGGCTGATTGTTGGCTGGCCAAGTGCACAAGTAGCAGTAATGGGAGGTGGTTCTGCTGCTAAAGTATTATTACAAATTGAAGTAGCCCGCTTAAAAGCTAAAGGTGAAGAAATTACTCCTGAAGCTGAAGAGGAATTGTTGACTCGTATCACAGAAAGATACGACAGACAGACGTCTCCTTATTATGCTGCAAGTAGAATTTGGTTAGACGCTATAATAGACCCACTAGATACTAGAAAATGGATTTCTATGGGGATTGAAGCTGCCAATCATGCTCCAATAGAAAAACCATATAATGTAGGGGTTATTCAAGCCTAAAAGTAGTGTATGAAAGTAGTAATCTATGGTAAACAGTTTGGCGAAGAAGCAGATAACTATGTTAAGTTATTGTATTCTAAATTAGCAGGAAAAGGAATTGAAACAAAAACCCATGAGAAATTTTCAAACTTTCTTAAAAGCAGAACATTGCCAAATTTTGATTATCCTACTTACAGTAAGCCTAGTGATTTAAATCATGATAAAATTGATTTTTTAATCACTATTGGTGGTGATGGGACTATTCTTGATACAATTTCATCTGTTGGTAATAGCCAAATACCCATTGTTGGAATTAATACAGGAAGACTTGGTTTTTTAGCTAATAACGCTAAAGAAAATGTGGAAAATGTCATTGATTTATTATTAGCAGGAGAATTTAGACTAGAAAAACGAAGCCTTTTAACACTTAACACAGAAGACCATTTATTCGGTAAATATAATTTTGCCATGAATGAAATTACCATACACAAAAAGGATTCCTCTTCAATGATAAAACTCCATACCTATGTGGATGGAGAATTTTTAAACTCTTATTGGGCTGATGGACTAATTATCTCTACACCTACAGGTTCAACTGCCTACTCATTAAGTTGTGGAGGACCGATTTTAGATCCAAAAAGTAAAAACTTCATTATTAATCCTATCGCCCCACATAACTTAACAGCTAGACCTATTATAATACCAGACTCTTCCGCTATTATGGTCGAAGTTGAAGGTCGAGAAGAAGAGTTTCTTGTTACTCTTGATAGTCGTTCTAAAACGATTACCAATAGATATCAATTAAACATTTGTAAATCTGATTTTTACATCAATTTAGTACAGTTTCAAAATCAAAATTTCTTTAGAACTATTCGCAACAAACTCTATTGGGGGCAGGATCGAAGAAATTAACAATTTTATAAAATTGTTTAAAACTTCAAATTTATTTTATTGTTTAGAAATAAATATTAGATTTGTAGTAGATAATTATCGATAAATCATGAGAAGCACATTACTTTTATTACTAATAACTTGCAGTTCTATTGGCTTTGCTCAACACTGGAAATTTCTAAGACATGAAGTTACTTTTGGTTTGGGTACAAGTCACTTTCTAGGAGAATTGGGAGGAGCTAATGATATAGGTTCTAGTGGAATAAAAGGTTTTAAAGACCTTGAATTTAAACTAACAAGGCCTACAGTTGCTGCAGGGTATAGATTCTATTTAAGCCCTATGTTTGCCTTGAAAGGTGACCTTACCTATGCAAGACTTAATGGGGATGATGCTTTAACAACAGAAAAATTTAGACAAAATAGAAATATACATTTTAGATCTCCTTTGATTGAATTATCTGCAAGAGTTGAATTTTATCCTCTCAAGGAATATTTCGGACATTTATATCGTACTAACGGAGTGATGGGAAAACATGTAAATAAAATAAGCCCATATGTTTTTGTAGGAGTTGGTGGATTTTGGTTTAACCCTAAGGCAGAATATAACGGTGATTGGGTTGCTCTTCAACCTTTACAAACGGAAGGTATATCATATAAGAAAATTGCTGTTTCAATGCCATTCGGTTTCGGTGTTAAATACGCTATTTCTAACCAACTGAGTATTGGGTTAGAAATGGGGCTTAGATATACAACTAGTGATTATTTAGATGACGTTAGTTCTGTTTATGTTGATAAATCTGGAAGTGATGCTATGACTCAATATTTATCGAATCCAACCATAAATTCTATAGAAACTTTTACTGATGGAGCGTATGTTTATAACCCAACTGCTCCAGGTATGCAACGTGGTGATGATAACAATAAAGACGCCTTTTTACTTACATTACTTACAGTAAATTATAAATTCTTACAAGGTAGGTTAAACTTACCTAAATTTTAATTATCACTTCAATACTTAAATACAGAATATTGCGTTATTCTGTTTCATTATAGTACCTATGAAGTATTTCCTTTTATCCATATTAACTACTATTAGCATTTGTTCCTTTTCACAAGCTGCTGAAATTGGCATATTAGGAGGAACATCATATTATCTTGGAGACTTGAATCCTAATACACATTTCTACAATTCAAAATTTGGAGGCAGCGTATTTTATAGAGATCAGATAAGAAAAAGTGATAGACTTTCTTTAAGAATCCAATTTTCATACGGTACAGTACAAGCTTTTGATGCAGATAGTAAATCATACGCTCAAATTAACCGCAATTTAAGCTTTCAATCCAAAATAATTGAATTTGGTCCTATGCTAGAGATTAATTTTCTACCTTTTGAAATTGGCAGTAAAAGAAAGCCAGGAACCCCCTATATCTTTATGGGCATCTCCTACTTCAAAATGAATCCGATGGGACAATACAATGATAGTTGGATTGAACTTCAATCACTTAGAACTGAAGGCCAAGGATCAGAATTTAATAGTAAAAAGCCTTATAAACTTAATCAAATTTCACTACCGTTCGGTGTAGGAATAAAAGTTAACATAACTTCTAGAATATCCTTAGGACTTGAATATGGTCTTAGGAAAACTTTTACAGACTATTTGGATGATGTTAGTGGGAACTACGTCCACCCAACAATACTGAGTGAAATAAATGGAGAACTTTCCTCAGAAATATCAGACCCAAGTTTAAATAATCAAGCATCTTTTTCTTATCAAAACGGAGTTTCTAGAGGAAACCCTAACACAAAAGACTGGTACGCATTTGCTGGAATAACACTAAGTTATAGGCTAAAAGCTTATACAACTTGCCCTTAAAAAAATTAATTGTTCAAAACATTAACAATTTTTAGGTTTTAATAGCCAATAAAACACTGTCATTCCCGTTATTTTTTAGAAATTTGCGCTTTACTTAAAATTACTATGTCATTTAAAGACCAATTAAACTTAAACAACATACCAAGACATGTCGCTATTATAATGGACGGCAACGGTAGATGGGCGGAACAAAAAGGAGAACATAGAGTTTTTGGTCACACTCAAGGAGTTGAATCAGTACGTGAAGCTTTAACTGCTGCGGCAGAAATAAATGTAGAATATCTTACTCTATATGCTTTCAGTACAGAAAATTGGAATCGACCAAAAGAAGAAGTAGATGCATTGATGGATTTACTTGTTAAAACTATTACTATGGAAGTAGAAACACTAAACAAAAATGGTGTTAAACTACAAGTAATTGGAGATATGGATAGTTTGCCCGAAGGATGCAGTGAAGCGCTTCAAAAAAGTATTGAAGAAACAAAAAACAATGATAGAGTTACACTTATTCTTGCCTTAAGTTACAGTGCTAGATGGGAAATAAAACAAGCTATAAAAAGAATTTCTCTGGATGTGAAAAATAATAAAATTGATGTGGAAGAAATTACAGATGAATTAATCTCTTCTTATATGAATACCGCTTCATACCCAGATCCAGAATTATTAATCCGAACTAGTGGAGAATCAAGAATTAGCAACTTTTTATTATGGCAGTTAGCCTATACTGAACTTAATTTCACGGAAACGCTTTGGCCTGATTTTAAGAAAGAAAATTTTTATAAAGCAATTTTAAATTATCAACAGCGTGAAAGAAGGTTTGGAAAAACAAGCGCCCAAATTACCTCAAATGAATAAAATTACAAATTATATATTATTGACTGTATTTAGCTTTATTGCTTTTCTTTCTTATGGTCAAAATTTTGGGGAGTTTAGTTATGAATCTCCTAAATCATACAGAATTGCTCATATACGTGTTGAAGCTTCCTACAACACGAATGAAAATGCTATCATTGCCAAAAGTGGTTTAAAAGTAGGTGAAATGATTACCGTACCTGGGCAACAAATTTCTTCAGCCATAAAAAAATTGTGGGAAGGAGAGTTTTTTGCTGATGTTCAAATTTTTGCTGAAACCGTAAAAGGATCTGAAGTAACATTACTAATAAAATTAGTAGAATTAGAAAAGTGGTCCGGAAAAATTAAGTATCACCCTAACCTTTCTAAAAAAGAAGCTGATGATATCAAAGAACTAACTGGATTTTATACTAATAAACCTATCACAAAAGATGACTTGCTTAAAGTAAACAGATATGCTAGAAATTATTTCGTTGACAAAGGTTACTTCAAGGCTACTGCTACAAGCTATTTAGAAGCTGATACGCTTATTGGTACAGGTTACGATATTCACGTTAACTTAACTAAAGGTGCCCGTTACAAGATTAATGCTATTAATATTGAAGGAAATAGCGCGCTTTCAGATGCAAAAATAAAACGCCAAATGAAAGACACCAAAGAAAAAAAATGGTGGAAGTTATTTTGGCGATCAAAATTTAACAGCACCAACTATAAAGATGATAAAAGCAACATTATAAGTAAATATATTGATCTTGCTTACAGAGATGCCGAAATAACAATGGATACGGTATATGATTTTGATGAAAAATCAATCAATATTGACATGACTATTAATGAAGGAAATAAGTATTATATCAGAAGCATCAATTGGGTTGGTAACACTAAATATAGTTCCGGAAAACTAGATACTGTGCTTGGTATTAAACCTGGTGATGAATACAATAAGTCAATCTTGGACACAAGACTCTACATGAATCCTGCTGGATCGGATGTAAGTTCACTCTACATGGATCAAGGTTACCTTTTCTTTCAATTAACACCAATTGAGAAAAAAGTAAGTAATGATTCTATTGATTTAGAATTTCAAATCTACGAGGGTAAACAAGCGAGAATAAAAACAATTACTGTCACTGGAAATACAAAAACATCTGACCACGTAATCATCCGAGATTTATATACCCAACCAGGTGATTTATTCTCTCGTGATGCTATCATTAGAAGTCAACGTGAATTAAGTCAAAAAGGATATTTTAATCCTGAAACTTTAGGGGTAAACCCTATTCCTAATCCAGCAGATGGAACTGTAGATATTGAATATCAAGTGGAAGAAAAACCAAGTGATCAAATTGAACTATCAGGTGGTTTTGGTGCGGGAAGAGTTGTAGGTACTCTAGGAGTTTCCTTTAATAATTTCGCTTTAAAACGTTTCTTTAAAGGACCTTGGAATCCTCTGCCTTCCGGTGATGGTCAGAAATTAAGTTTAAGAGCTCAGTCTAATGGCTATTGGTTCCAATCTTATAACCTTTCGTTTACAGAACCTTGGTTGGGTGGAAAAAAACCACAATCTTTTAGTTTTACAGCGTTCCATTCTCAACAATCAAGTCAACCATTTTTCGAAAGAGATGCCAACAATAAAATTGTAAGAGATGAAAACGGAGATAAAGTAAAGACACCAGACAGACAATACATGAAAATTTCAGGAGTTTCTGTTGGATTAGGAAAAAGACTTAAATGGCCAGATGATTACTTCTCTGTTTACCATGAACTATCATACCAATATTACGATATTAACAATTACGGAAGTGTATTTGCCTTTTCTGACGGATTTGCAAATAATTTAAGTTATAGATTTTCTATCAGTAGAAATTCCATTGATCAACCACTCTATCCTAGAACAGGAGCAAACATTACTTTCTCCGCTAAAACAACCTTACCTTATAGTTATTTTAATGGTGTAGAAGATTACTCTATTCTATCTGATCAAGAAAAATACAAATGGTTAGAGTACAACAAGCTGAAATTTACCTCTTCATGGTTTGCACCATTGACAAAAGACAAAAAATTGGTTGTAAATGCGAGATTTGGTGTTGGTCTATTAAATGCTTGGAATAAAGATAGAGGAACAACTCCTTTTGAAAGGTTCTACATGGGCGGTTCGGGTCTTTCGGGATACAACATCGATGGTAGAGAAATTATTGCACTAAGAGGATATGATGATAATGCTATATCTCCAAGTACCGGTGGCTCATTAGTTAGTAAATATACTATGGAATTAAGATATCCTTTATCGCTTAATCCTTCTGCTACTATATATGTATTAGGATTTGCAGAAGCCGGTAACACATGGAATAATTATAAAGACTTTAATCCACTCCAAGTTAAACGTTCGGCCGGACTTGGTGTAAGAATATTCCTTCCTATGTTTGGACTAATGGGATTAGATTACGGATTCGGATTCGATCCAGTTGATTCTGGTGCGCAAGGTTATGACATTCACAACCTAGATATCAGATCCAAAGGTTACCATGGTCAGTTCCATTTCACAATTGGTATGAATATTGGAGAACTGTAAATCAAAGCAAATAATTATTGTATTTTTGTCAACCTTAATTTGGAAATAATGAAAAATTTAATTGTAACTATTTTAATTGTAATTGGAAGTATTGGAGTTTCTCACAGTCAGAAATATGCTTTTATTGATGTTCAGTATATCCTTAAGGAAATGCCTGAATACACAAAAGCTCAAGCAGAATTAGATAAACTTGCTGAAAAATATGAAGCTGAGGTAAAAAACGCTTATCAAGAAATTGAAAAGAAAATTAATGCATTAAAACAAGAAGAAATTTTACTACCTGCAGAAACTAGAAAACAAAGAGAATTAGAAATTGCTGAAATGCAAAAAGAAGCTCAAAAATTACAACAACAAAAATTTGGCCCTAATGGCGATTTATTTGCAAAAAGAAAGGAAATGATTGAGCCAATACAGAATAAAATTTATAAAGCTGTTAAAGATATGTCTGATGACAAAGGTTACGACTTCGTACTTGATAAAAGTACTAATTCAAATCTTCTATTCGTCAATCCTAAATATGACAAAAGCGATTACATAATTTCTCAAATTAAATAAACAACTAAGAAAATAAAACAATGAAAAAAATAATATACACATTAGCAATTTGCCTAACTACATTAGCCGCAACTGCACAAAAATTAGGTCACATAAATACGCAAGAACTTTTAACAAGTCTACCTGCTTATAATGAAGCAAAAGTAGAGTTAGAAAATTTTGCAGCTGAACAGCAAAAAGAGTTTGAACAATGGGCTAAAATTTATCAAGAAAAAGAAGCTAAATATGTTGCCAAAGAACAAGAATGTCAAAAAAATCCGACTACTTGCGATAAAGATTTACTTCAAATGGAATACAAAAATGTAATGGAGAGTGGAGAAAAATTACAGCAACTACAATACGATATGGAAGCTAAAATTCAAGAAAGAGAATCATTTCTTATAAATAAAGTTGTAAGTAAAATTAAAGTTGCAGCAGAGGCTGTTGCCAAAGAAAAGGGAATTACTTATGTATTAGATTATTCAACTTTGATTTATGCCGGTGGAGAAGATTTAAATGCTGCAGTTAAAGCTAAATTGGCTGAATAAAATAATCATTCAAATTATCAATTTAAAGGAGTCTTATTCTTGTAATAAGGCTCTTTTTTTGTTCCAATAGTAAATTCATAAGAAATAGAAATTTTATTATATGTGATGATCTATTCTTAAATTAGTACATAACTAACTCTAACCAACCTAGTATCATTAATTTAAGGTTTAAAATAGTAATGTAAATAAATATTACTTCCCTACACCTTTAACAACAATTAATATAGTATATATTAGAATCTTAATATCCAAGCCCAAAGATCGATTCTCAACATACATTATATCATACTTCAATCTTGCTACCATTTCATCGACATTCTCCGCATAACCATACTTTACCTGTCCCCAAGAAGTTATACCTGGCTTAACTTTTTGTAGATGTTTATAATGAGGAGCAACTTTAATTATTTTATCAATATAAAACTGTCTCTCCGGTCTCGGCCCCACCAAAGACATATCATTTTTTAGAACATTATAAAATTGAGGCACTTCATCCAATCGAGTTTTCCGCATTATTCTTCCAATCTTTGTTATCCTGGAATCATTAGAACTAGATAATTGAGGTCCTTCTTTCTCTGCATTTTGAACCATTGATCTGAATTTGTAAATGTAAAATGGTTTACCGTAAATTCCAATCCGTTCTTGCTTAAAGAAAACAGGTCCTTTACTTCCAATTTTAATAATAAACGCTAAAATCACAAAAACAGGCGACAAAATGATTAAGGCAAATAAAGAAGCTATTACATCAAATATTCTTTTCAATGACTGCTGCCATACAGGCATTATTTCACGGTTAACTTCAATGAGTAATGCTCCAAAAATAGAAGTCATCCTTACAGAACCTCTCAAAATATCATATGTATCAGGAATTAACTTAATACCTATATTAGCATCACTTAAATCTGTAATAATACGATTGATCTTTTCGTGCTCTGAGCTTTCTAAAGCAATTATTACCTCTTCTATATTATTGTCTGCAATAACCTTTTTTATATTTTCATATCCTCCAAAATATTCTAGGGAAGAGTCCTTCATAACTTTGTCTACACCATTAGTAGAAACAAAACCTTTTATTTGATAGCCTGGACTGTTTTTAAGTGCCGAAATTTCATTTACAATAGACACAGCATTTTCATTACCTCCCAATATAAGGGTAGGAAACCCTCTCTCTCCTTTATGGATACTTTTGACTATTCTATGAGTTATCAAAAGTTTGGGAATTATTGCCATTACAAAATGAATAATAAATAACCCTAAATAAGCTCTATAATAGTCAGACTTAAATGAATATTGATCGTTAATTAGTAACAGAAAAAACAAAATTGTACATCCTATTAAAGATACTAAAAATGTCTCCCCCAGATCTCTAAGTCTATGCCTCTTCAGAACATTCCTATAAGAACCAATTATGTAATATATTACAAGCCAAAATAAAGGAACCAAAAATAAGCCTAAATAAAAATTATTATCAAACTTAAAATTTAGTCCTTCTAGAACAGTCTTTCTATAAATACAAAATAAAACCCATGATAATATAGAAAATATTATATCTGTTAGTAGATATAAACGTATTAACCCTTTTTGATTCATTATCTCCTACTTATCAAATACCACTTTCAAATTGTCAACATACACTTCTATTCCTTCAGTTGCATCATTATTAAAAACACTAATAAAAAAATCAAACTTATCCGCATCTTGATAAAAATTCGTGACATCTGGAATATAAAGATATGTCTTATTCCACCTAGGTATACCGTTATCATCTGTGGTTGGATTAAAAGTAATTAACGTTGTCCTATTATAAGAAGATAATCCAGAGTTATTATCTAATAGACCAAAAACAAAATTATAATTGCATTTATAGTCCATTTCAAAATAAGCTGGTACCGCCAAATTTCTAGGTAATTCATCAAACAAAGGTTCATCTGTTCTCATTTCGCAAAGAACATTATTGGAAGACATTTTAATTAATCCTGCATCTCCTTCTAACAAATCAGAATATTGAGATTGTTTAGCTATAAACATAGTAGTATCACTATTCGTAGTAAATAAATTCAATTTAAATCCTGGATCTTCAAAATCCTCAACCCAAAAATTCAAATTATCCGTATAAGTTATATGTGGATTAATTGATGTAACGCTCATAGGTTCTACCACATAAGTTGTATCAAAATATGTATAAAAAGGGTAAATTACTCGTTCGCCCTCTACTCCATTCTTATAAATACCTGGATAAACTTGTATATTTACCTCACCATTAAACAAAATGGGAACCCTCGCTGGTAACTCAAAAACACCTACTAAATTAGAATTGGCATACACCCAACAATCTTTTATTTTACAACTTTCTGAACCCTGATCATTTTCCACACTTAAATTAAACTCTGTTACTTCTATATACCCCGGTATTAATTCAGGCTTATCTAACATCTGGCAACCTTCCAAAAACAACATCGGAACTAAAGCGAATAAAAATATTTTAAAATCCATCTTTCTATAACGATTAGTTAAACATCTTATTTTACTATTAATCAAATATTTTCAACAACGTAAAAAAAACTGTTGAATAAAAAAAATTGGGGTAAAAAAAAAGGGATACTCCAAACGGAATATCCCTTAAAATGGCAACGACATACTCTTCCAGGTGTTACCCTAGTACCATTTGCGCTGATAGGCTTAACTTCTCTGTTCGGAATGGGAAGAGGTGGACCCTATCGCTATAGTCACCAAAATTTTAAATATCATAACATATCGAAAAAATCAGAAAATCAAAATAAATCGACTTTATTCAAAGCCTACAGGTAATTAGTACTACTCGGCTTTGACGTTACCGTCTTTACACCTGTAGCCTATCAACGTCATCGTCTATAACGACCTTTAAAAGAGATCTCATCTTAGGAAGAGTTTCGTGCTTAGATGCTTTCAGCGCTTATCTCAACCGAACGTAGCTACCCTGCGATGCAGCTGGCGCCACAACAGGTAAACCAGAGGTTCGTCCAACCCGGTCCTCTCGTACTAGAGTCAGGTTCCTTCAAATCTCTAACGCCCACAACAGATAGGGACCGAACTGTCTCGCGACGTTCTGAACCCAGCTCGCGTGCCACTTTAATGGGCGAACAGCCCAACCCTTGGGACCTTCTCCAGCCCCAGGATGTGACGAGCCGACATCGAGGTGCCAAACC
>JBFHGR010000008.1:0-56068 GCA_041583015.1 Parvicella sp.
AAAATCTAGAGATCCTTATCCAGTATTAGTAGAGCAATTGCTTAAAGCGGGCGTTACCCAAAAAGAAATGGACACAATAGTTGCAGACGCCAAAACATTGGTTGCAGCAGATTACCAAAGAGCATTAAAAGAAGAAGACCCAAGACCAGAGGATTTATTAGATCATATTTTTGCGCCAACACCTATCACAGAAGAAGTTGGTGAAAGAGCGCCAGCAGGTAAGGAAGCAACTGTAATGGTTGATTCTGCATTATTTGCCATCAGAGAGCTGATGACCAAGCATCCTGAATGTTTATTGTACGGACAAGATGTAGGAATTAGACTAGGTGGTGTTTTTAGAGAAGCGGCTACATTGGCGCAAACTTTTGGAAAAAATAGAGTTTTTAATACACCCATTCAAGAAGCATTTATCATAGGAAGTACGGTTGGAATGTCGGCTGTTGGTTTGAAACCAATCGTTGAGGTGCAATTTGCAGATTACATTTGGCCTGGCTTGAATCAATTATTTACTGAAGTAAGTAGATCTTGTTATTTATCCAATGGTAAATGGCCTGTTAGCATGATTTTAAGAGTGCCTATTGGAGCGTATGGTTCTGGAGGTCCTTATCATTCATCTAGTGTAGAATCGGTGGTTACAAACATCAGAGGTGTGAAAGTGGCTTACCCAAGTACCGGAGCAGATTTGAAAGGGTTGATGAAATCGGCTTATTATGATCCAAACCCTATTGTGATTTTTGAACACAAAGGTTTGTATTGGAGTAAAATGAAAGGAACTGAAGGTGCGAGTACGATTGAACCAGATGAAGATTATGTGATTCCTTTTGGAAAAGCAAGAATGGTGCTCGAAGCAGATGCTGCCAAAGTAGAAAATGGTGATTCTATTGCAATCATTACTTATGGTATGGGTGTTTATTGGTCTTTGGAAGCAGAGAAACAATTTCCAGGTCAAGTAGAAATCATTGATTTGAGAACATTAAACCCAATTGATGAAGAAGCAATGTACACGGCCGCTAGAAAGCACAACAAGGTTATCATTGTAACAGAAGAGTCTGTTGAAGCAAGTTTCTCTCTAGGTTTAATGGCTAGGATACAAAAAACATGTTTCAAATCATTGGATGCACCCGTTGAGATTGTTGGTTCTGTAGATACACCTGCTATTCCGCTTAACTCTATCTTAGAACACACACTATTGCCTAACGCAGAGAAAGTGGCTAAGAAGATAGGGGAGATGTTGGAGTATTAGACGCTATCGATTTTTAATTGATAACACGATTTTACGATTCACAACTTCACGATAAAAACTAAGCAACTAAATAACCAATCAACTAAAAATTTGAACCAAATTTTTACGATAGTGTAACAGAGGCAAACAAACCTTTTACACTATGAAAAACTTATTTTTATTTATTTTAATTTTCGTTTCTGGGATTAATTATGCTCAAGTTGGAGGCAATCAATTGTATCAACAAAATGGTAATTACAACACCAATTATAGCTACAATGTAGACAGGGTTATTAAAAAGCAATCCATCAGATCTACCGATTCTACCATCATGATTTCTGCAAATATTTTGATGACTAAAATGGCAGATAGTTACCTTGTTACACTTGGCGCAAGTCAAGAAGGTAAAACACTTCCGGAATGTAACAACATGATAAATAGAAGGTTAGAGAAATTGACCAAGAGTTTGCATCCGTTAGGAATTCCTTCCAAAGCCATCTACATTGATTTTATTTCTGAGACCAAAATTTATGATTACGAGCAGACTACCGAGAATCTGGCAACTCAAATTCAAACAGGTTTTGAGATAAAGAAAAACGTAATTATTAGACTCGACAACTTGGATAATTTTGACAAGTTGGTAGAGCTTTGTGCCGCACAAGGAATTTATGACATCATACAAGTAGAATATAGAAACAGCAATGTGGATGAGGTGTATACTCAAATGTTTGAAGAAGCAATGGCACTTATTCAAAAAAGAAAATCAATGTTCTTAAAAGCAACTGGTCAAACGGTGCAAAAAACTACTAAAATTCTAAACGATAATTTTTATAACCTTTCACCAAAAGATCAATATAGAGGTTATGAAATTGCAGAATCCAACAAGTTGATTTACAACAATGCTTATTACAATAATCATGTTCAGTTTTTCACAAAAGAACTTCGAAAATCTAAGACATTTTACTACCAAGGAATTGATCACACTGGATTTGATAAAGTAATCGACAATGCCTCTCCTCAAATAGGTGTGCAGTATGTCTATTTTGTGCAGATGGAGTTTAAGGTTGTAAGTGAGTAATATAAATTAATTTGTGTTATATTAAAATTTGAACGTTTATTGTATATTTGGGTAAACAAATCAACATTATGAAAATTGTAATATTATTATCATTATCGCTAATCACATTAGCTGGTTTAGCGCAAGACTGCTCTGCTTATTTCCCTTTCGAAGAAGGAAAGTCATGGGAAATGTCTTCTTACAATAAAAAAGGAAAGTTAGAGAATACTTCAGTAAACACGATTACTAGTTTAACTACAACAAGTGAAGGTATTGTTGCAACAACTTCAATAAAAGTTAAAGATGCCAAAGAAAAAGAAGAGGTTGAGATGAGTTATGATATGACTTGTAAAGATGGTGAAGTCATGGTGTCAATGAATATGTTTTTACCTGCTGATCAGACAGCTCAATTGGAAGCTTATAAGGATATGGAGGTGAAGATGGATATGGAAGACATGGCCTTTCCCAATGACTTAAGTGTAGGTCAAGAATTAAAGGATTGTTCCATGACCATAGAAGTTAGCACCAATGGAATGAAAATAATGAGTTCTACAACAAATATTAAGGATAGAAAGGTTCTTGATAAAGTTACAATTACCACTGCTGCAGGTGATTTTGAATGTTATAAAATAACACAAACTACTGCTGTTTCAGCAGGTTTTATTTCACGTGAGTTTAAGAGCGTTTCATACATTAGTGAGGGTGTTGGTGTTGTGAGAAGCGAGTCTTTTGACAAAAAAGGTAACTTAGAAAGTTATTCGGAGTTGTCTAAGATAAACTAGGCTGTATAAGAGAATGCGGAGTAATTTATCACCCCAATATCAATCTACTAAAAATCATATAAAAAACAAAAAACATGAAAATAGTTTATTTAAGTTTCCTGCTTTTAATTGTAGGATTGACATCTTGTGGAAGTGCTGAAATGGATACCCAACTTGTAAAATCATTAATAGTAGGTTATGACCGAGGTGTTGTATCAGGAGTTGATGTTGGTGATAGTTGGGAAACAGTGAAAGAAAACCTTAGTAATGATTGGGATCAAGGAGAGTCAGAAACATCTTTTATCAAAGAGTATGATGACATGAACTTTGTTGTTTTGTCAATAGATTTGGACGAAAATAATCAAGTTTGGCAAATGTCAATGTCTATTAGCGGTAAGGAAGCTAATCACTTATTAATGGCAGAGATAAAAAATGAATTGACGAAAGAATTTAATGCCAAATATGAAGTTAGCGAAGATGGAGGAAGTTGGGATTTTACAGCTGAAAATGGTGATGATTGTGGCATTAATATGAACGAATCTGATAGTGGTAACGGTAATAAGAGTCTTTCTGTTTCTGTTGTGAACTACTCGCTATAGGTAGCAGTGAGATCATTGAATTAGATTAGCAATATTTAAGTTGCTAGAAAAAAATAGCCCTCATCGTTAACAAAACGATGAGGGCTAAATATTTTAAATGTTTTGTTCTTAGTTTTTGAAATTTTTCAAAGTAGCTCCAGTTTGCGCATGCAACTTCTTCTTGAAAAATTTAGTTCCACCTAAAAGTTTTCCGCTTAAACCTAGCGCTTGACCAGCCCATTTATGTAGGTTAAATTTATCTGTGTGCTTGATAATAAGACCATCTTTAAGTTCAAACTCAGCATCTACAATGTTGTGAACCTTTCTACCAGACTTGCTAAAAGTATAATGCGCTTCCCAGTGTGCTTTACCAGAATTTTCATTACACTCTACGTCCTTGTATTCCATTTTCATGTCTTTTCCTTGGGAAATCAACATCTTCCACATTTTTCGTGCGTCATCGCCTTTTAATTGTCCAAAAGCAGGGTCTTCAAATACTACGTCTGGGTGGTAACATGCTTGCATTGTTTGCCAGTCTTTATTAGCAAATGCTGCGTAAAATTTTTCTACTGTATTTTCCATAATCTTATAATTTCTTTACAAACTCCACCAACAATTTCGCCAAGTCATCAAACTCATTCAAGGGCAAAGTCTCCGCTTTATCATAGATATCATGATAGTAAGACACACCTCCCATGGTGTAGATGAAGATGCTTGGCACTCCCGCTTCAGAGAAGAAGTAGTGATCACTGTTGGCTGCTTTGCCTCTTATTTTTACTTTTTTGAGATAACCTTTTTTCAGGTTGATTTTACTTAGTTTTTTAAATTGCTTTTCATACACCGCACCATTTACCACAGTGACGCCTTCTTCACCTGTACCTAATATGTCTAAGTTAATCAAGAAGTCAATGTCTGCCAATGGAAATAATGGGTTTTCCACATAGTATTTAGAACCTAGAATCCCCGCTTCCTCTGCTCCAAAAGACATAAAGACCAAGTTGCAAGGAGGTTCGTTTTCAGAATAGTATTTGGCCAAGTAAAGCATCATTGCCGTGCCACTTGCATTATCATTAGCGCCAGGAAAGTAGGCATCATTTCCCATTCTTCCCAAGTGATCGTAATGTGCGCTGATTACAATGGTTTTCTTTTTGCACTTGCCTTCTATTTTCCCAATTACATTGTTAGTTGTCAAGTTTTCCAAAAATTTCGCTTCAACATTGATAGATATTTTACTGTCTTTATTAAGTTGACTAGCAAATACTGAATCTCGCATTTCAATAATAGGGTGATCAAAAGAGGTCCTGCCTACTGTCCAAGTATACTTGCTATTGGTCAGGCAAATCACAGGTGCCAATTGAGCCCCTTTATATTTCCAATCACGGTACATTTGATTGCTGTCAATGTTTTTAGATGCTGGATCTACCAAAACAATTACTTTACCTGCTCTAGGTTCATTACCAAACTCAAAATTGAAGAAGTCCTTGTCTGAAGTAATATATACAGGAGTATAATCACCCTTTGCGGAACCAGAATTGGCATCAAAAATAAAGTCCTTGCCAATTTCCAATTTCTTACCTTCTAAAGAAAGTGTTGCTTCTCCCGGAAGTGTGTTTACTGAGATGTTAAATGGTTGAAAATAATCACCACCTATTGGCTGTAAGCCATATTCTATAAACTTGCTTTTTACAAATTCTGCAGCCTTTAGGTGACCGTCATTCACATAGCCCCTACCATCATATTTTTCTGAGCAAAGTTCTTTGGTTATGGTTAGGCCATACTCTTGTTGCGCATTTGAACAGATGGAGATTATTATGAAAAGTAAACTTAATTTGTACATATGAATCTTGAATATGCGTAAAATTAGCCTTTTTTGGCAATATACTTGCTGCTTTAAGGTTAGATTAAGGCTTAGTGAGCGTTTAAGATTCTAAACATCACCCAAAAACTGTTACATTTATCAGCGTTAATGTATTCAAGAATAATTATCATATCGTTTCTATTGCTCATAGCGGCACCTTATTTTACACAAAGTAATAAGTCTACTTTCTACGTAAATTTTGAAGATGTAAATGCATTCGCTCTGTTGGACAATCCAAGAAATTATGACGGCAAGCAAACACTGCATCTTGATAATGTAACGAATCAAGACTTCTTGCAGCAAGCATTAATAAATGTAGCCAATAAAGAAAGCATAGAAAACATCATTATCACTGATTATCAAGGTAAAAAGATACCGCAAAGCCTTGCTGATTGTCAATATATTAGAAAAATCACATTTGTAAAGTGTAAAGAAATCAATGCAAAACACACCGTCAAATTATTGGGAGAATTACCAGCATTAGAAAGCCTCAATTTTGGTAATTGTAAAATTGCCGCCATTCCACCTGAGATTAAAAATTGTACACAATTGCGAAGCATTAATATTTCACTCAATAATATTTTGGATCTTCGTACCACCATTGAGTCGCTGTCGCATTGCCCTAACCTAGAGTCTGTAGCGTTGCCGGTTAATCAAATTTCTCAATTACCAGAAAACATTGGTAAACTGACTCACCTAAAAGAATTGAATCTTGCCAATAATAACCTAACCGATTTACCTTTTGGATTAAAGGACTTGGATAGTCTGGAATCGCTGGCAGTGCAAAAAAACATCATCATTGGACCAGTTAAGGCATACCAAAAATTAAATACACTCAATATAAAATACCTTTCTATTGACGCTGTTTCTGATGAGGAATTGGAAGAGTTAAAAAGGCTATTTCCCAATGCAGAAATTAAGCAAGAAGAAAAACCTAATATCGATTTGCTGGAAATGCATACACAGACTAAAGATTCCATTACAAATGAAATACTTGCAGGAAGAACTGATGAAGATGATGAGGTGTCTCAGGTGATTAGAAAAAGAACTTCTACAGAGTTAAAAGTGTTGTCTTTGGCCTATTTGCACTATGCCAAGGTCTTTGATCCGTTGCTTAGTAAGAATGACTTTAGTGATACGCTGTTGTTTGATGAGCGTTTTATGGATACTAATTATTACAATATTTACAGAAGACAAAAAGGATTGAGTTATGATTATTTTGAACTGAAATTAGCCAGAACACCAGAGAGAGATCAAATAGGTGTAAAGTTTAAAATTACAGAATATTTCTATACCAATTTTGAAGAGTATTTTGCTTTTAATGATATGGTCTGGGTGGTTGTGGATAATCAACAATCTGCTAGAGAGTTCAAGAAGGAATGGACAAAAAATCAAAAGTATTTGGACTACAGGATTGATTATCAATCTGGTGAGAAAAACTTTTTGTTGACATTGAAAACACCCAATGGATTTAAAGAGATGGTGGTTGTGCCTAGGTTTGAAGTAAAAAGCCAGGCAATTTCTACTGTGCAAAAGTCTTATGAAGTAAGGTACATTAAATACTTGGAAGGTCTCAACAAACGTAGAAAAACATTTAATAAGTCGCAATATGACAAAACGGTAGAGTACAGGTTGCGAGTGAATAGATTGAACACAAATACTTGGGAGGATTTTGGAAAACAATATTTTTCAACAGCAGAAAATGAGTTAAGTCAAAAAGAATGGTTGGAATATTATGATGAGGTAATTGGTAAAGAAAAAAACGCTTTATTGAACAGTGAATTGAAGACGGATTATTTCTGTAGATTACTTGCATTGAACAAATTTCAGGAAGTTGCGTCAGTTCAGGATTTGAAAAATAGTTATGGTGAGTTGCCAAGTAAATTGACGTTTCGAAATGAAAATGATGAACCTTTTGTCATAAAGAATCTTTATGTAGTCAATCAAAAAGATAAAGTTTATAAGAGATACTCGGGCTCCAATGGGCCAATGGAGTTTTTTGTTTTTTACAATGCCGAAGATCCTTTAAGTTTTGTTGCAGAGTTGAGAAATGGTGATTTTGGTGTTTTAGAACATTGGACGTCTGCCAAAGTGAAGTCAGAAATTGCATTGAAATTAAAATTAACAACCATGTCTAAATCATATACCGATTTGTATGATATCATGAAACTATTAAAAATGTTGTAACCTTTTTATTGTTATGTATTATTCGAGTATAATTAAATAAAAATTGGGACAAACAAATTCGCTATATCATCACGATCAAAGTGCAGTAGAAGAAGAAAGACAATGGATAGAAAAGGCCAAAATCAATCCTAGTGATTTTGGTGTGCTTTATAAAAAATACTATTTACAAATATTTAGGTTTGTGCTTAAAAGAGTTGGAAATCAATCGCTTTCTGCAGAAATTGTAAGTGATGTATTTGTTAAAGCGCTTCAAAGTATTACTAAGTATCAGCACAAAGGTTATCCTTTTTCTGCATGGTTATTTCAGATTGCTAGAAACGAAGTTAACTTAGCCTACAGAAAGGAGAAATATTGCAAAACGGTTACTGTAGAAACACCGGAGTTAAACGAAGTCCTCGAGGATGTTGATGAACTACAGCATGAAGAAAATATACAGTTACTTCTAGGAAGCCTTAAAGAACTTAAACCGGATGAGTTGGAGTTGTTAGAAATGCGATATTTTGAAAAAAGGCCATTCAAGGAAGTAAGTGATATCTTGGAAATTACAGAAAGTACTGCAAAAGTTAGAATGCACAGAGTGATGCAAAAATTGAAAGAAATTATTACAGCAAAATGAAAGAATTGAATATAAATAGAGATACGCCACAACCCTCGGATGAGGAATTATTGAAGCATCAAAATTTTGATGAGGTTTTACAAAAATCTGGGGTGAATCAAATTGATTATACAAGTAAATTGGTCTCAAAAAAGTGGTGGTATTTTGGTGTTTTTAGTTTTGTTGTTCTGGGGGTAGTTGTTTTAACAATTAATTCCTATACAATGATAACAAACGAAAACAAAAAATTATATAATTCAGATAATCAAGGAATTACAACAGTAGAAAAAATAGAAAATAATATTATTGCGATTAAAAACAATAAATTAACAGTAGAAGATAAATCAAAAACAATATCTGATACACAAATTGTTTTGGAGGAGAAACAGCACAATATTGTGAAAGAACCAGACACAGATGTGGAGTATTATTATCCTAAGGAAGCTTCAACACTCACGTTCAAATTGGAAGAATCTTTTGGTTTAAAAGAGCAGTATCAACATTTTGAAGAATTTTCTATTTATGATAACCTTGCTTTTCAGCCAATAGGAGATTATCAGAGTGGATGGTTAAAAGCGAGTTGGAACAAAGTGGAATTAGTAAAAAAAGAAGGTAATTACTTTTTGATGTTATCTAAAAATGGGGTTTCCCTCCCTTGTCAGGTTGTGCCAGTTTTTGAATCAGAAGATTATGTCAAAGCATTGGAGAATTACTCCAATGCTAAGAAAAAATAATATCAGAAAGTATTAATTCTCTCTAAAAAACTGGTCATTTTTCTACGTGCTACTGGCACCATTTTACCGTTTTGTAATACAGCCATGTTTCCTTCTTTACGAGAAAATTCTTTAAGATGATGTTCTACATTTACAATGTATGACTTGTGTGTTCTGTAGAAAACATTAGCATTGAGGTTGTCCTCATATACTTTGATGTTTTTGCTGCTTAAATGTCTGGACCCATTTGCTAAGTAAATCATTGTGTAATTGTCACTAGCCTCTAGATGGGTGATTTCATCGTTTTTAAGGATGATAAAGCCATCTCTTGTTGGCACGCTTATTCTATCATTGCTTTTATCTGCTTCACGTTTTGCGTCAAGTGCTACTGTATCCTCAATTGTATGAATTCTCAGGAGTTTTTCTACCGCATTTTGCAAATCATCAATACTGATTGGTTTTTCCAAATAATCTATAGCATCTGCTTTGAATGCTTTCAAGGCATACTCATTATAGGCTGTAGTGAAAATAACAGAGAAATCTCTGTTTTCGTAATGTTTAAGTAATTCAAATCCATCCTCATTGGGCATGGCAATATCTAGAAATACAACTTCTGGATCTTCTTGGTCAATCAATGTTCTTGCTTCTGCCACTGATGCTGCTAAACCTACAACTTTTAATTCCGGGCAAAACTCATCTACCAATATCTTTAAATTCTCTCTTGCATTGCTCTCATCGTCTACTATTATCGTTTTCAGTGCCATAATTCGTTGTTTTAAAAGGTTTAATCAAATCTATGTTAAATTTTCAAAAAATTGAAAGTCATTGAGTAGTTGGTAGTAATTATTGAGTAGTTGGTATTAAATCTTGAGTAATTGGTTTTTGTAAATGTGCTAAAATCACAAATACGTGTGGAAATCATTATAAAAACCATTAAAAACTTGAAAAATTGAGGACTACTTTTGTTGTTATGAATTACATTGATATTGTCATATTAATTCCATTGTTGTGGGCTGGCTATAGAGGGTTTTCCAAAGGAGTGATTATAGAAGTAGCTAGTATTGTTGCTTTTGTTCTTGGTATCTGGGGTGGAGTGCATTTCTCTGATTTAATTGGAGACTTTGTCAAAGACAACATCAGTGATAAATATGAACCAGTTATTTCTTTTACTATCATCTTCATTGCTATAGTGGTGGGTGTTTTTGTGATAGGAAAAATGTTGGAAAAGGTGATAAATCTAGCACAATTAAAAATCGCCAATAAGGTGGCAGGTGCAGCATTTGGAGTGGGTAAAATTGTCTTAATTTGGAGTTTTTTGATAATTATAATCAATCAATACGACAGCAAGTTTAAGTTTATTCCAAAAGAAACAAAGAAAGATTCATTGCTTTATGAACCATTGATTGAGTTATCCAAGACCATTGTCCCTGCGGTTGAGAGTAGTGATACGTTTAAGGGCAATTCCGGAAAGTTTTTTGACTTTTAAACCAATATTTGCCCACAAACTTTCTTTTTCTTGTATCTTATTTCATATATCACTTTTTTAGTTTTCACTTTCCAATATCTTATCTCAGATTTCCTCTTTCCTCTTTCAGATTTCAATAAAGCTTCCATATCTTTGCGCCATGCTTTTTAAAGATGTCATAGGACGACAAGAACTCAAGAAACACTTGATGCAAACTATTCAGAAGAATAGAATAAGTCATGCTCAATTATTTTTGGGTAATGAAGGGTCTGGCAACCTTCCTATGGCATTGGCTTATACGAGATATTTATTTTGTGAGAATAAAACAGAAACTGACTCTTGTGGTACATGCAGAAATTGTACTAGGATGGATAAATTAGAGCACCCAGATGTTCACTTTTCTTTTCCTATTCAAGCTAAAGGCTCGGATATTTACCTTAGTGATCACATGATTACTGAATGGAGAAGTCTCAATTTGGAGAATCCTTATTTTGGTATTAATGATTGGTATGAGGCTGGAGAGGGTAGCAACAAACAAGGAAATATTGCGGTAAAAGAAGCAGACAACATTTCTCATAAACTAGCGCTGAAGTCGTTTGAGGGTGGTTATAAAGTCTTGATCATGTGGTTGCCAGAAATGATGAAGGCTCCAGCATCAAATAAATTGCTTAAAATTATTGAAGAGCCGCCACCTAATACATTGTTTTTGTTGGTTTCACAAGGAACAGACAATATCATCTCTACAATTTTATCAAGAACTCAGATTGTTAAAGTTTTACCTCCTAAAGAAGAGGAAATTTCTGATTATTTGGTTAATAAATATCAAATAGAAAAGGCGGAAGCGGATAATTTAGCTCACCTTTCGGATAGAAGTGTTGCAGAGGCTGTCCATTTGATGAAAAATATTGGCTCTACTAGTTTTAATATAGAGAATTTTATCGCTTGGATGCGTATGTGTTATAAAAGAGATGTTCCAGAAACTATAGACTGGGTAGATGCTATGGCAAAACACAATAGGGAAGAGCATAAGTCTTTCTTAAAATTTTGCTTACAGATGTTTAGAAATAGTATTGTAGGTCATTATACCAATGGAGACACTGTGGTTCTGACAGAGCCACAAGCAAAGTTCCTAAAGAAATTTGCGCCTTTTATCAATCACAACAATATCGTCCTACTCTCTGAAGCAATAGACGAAGCGCATTATCACATTGAGAGAAATGCTAATCCTAAGATTCTGTTTATGGATCTGTCACTGAAGATTTTCTTGCAGTTGAAGAAGGCATAAGTGATAGAAATTTTCGGTAATTATGATTTAATTATTTTAATGGTATAACTACATTGATTGTGTAGGTCTTGACGAAATATCAATCACTTGATCAAATTCTTCAGGACTTAAGTCATTAAAGAAGAAGTTAACAGGATTAACATGGTTTCCTTTATAGAAGACCTCATAATGCAGGTGTGGACCAACTGATGCTCCCGTATTTCCCACAAGAGCAATAATGTCTCCTCTTTTCACTTTGTCACCTGGTTTGCATTTGTATTGAGAAACATGTGCATATCTTGTTTTGTATCCAAACCCATGGTCAAGAACTACCATTTGACCATACCCACTCATGACTTCTGCTTTTTCTACAATAGCATCGCCAGTTGCAAAAATTGGTGTGCCTATGTCTGCAGAAAAATCCATTCCCGTGTGCATTTTCATTATTTTATAGATAGGATGCATTCTATATCCATATCCTGAAGCAATTCGGGTTAGATCATCATTGGAAATAGGTTGAATTGATGGGATAGACTGTAATAGTTTTTCTTTGTTTTTGGCCATACTTACCACCGAGTCAAAACTCATAGACTGTGCTACAATTCTTTTTTCGAGTATGTCTAATTTTTTGGAAATTTCAACAACTAAATCACCATGTGCCATTTCCAACATGGCACTGTATTTCTTTTGATTGCCTCCCGTTCCTAATTCTCTTTTATAACTTGGATATGGATCGGCACCAAAAATAGTTCTATAGATGTTATCATCTCTGTACTGAACTTCATCTAAAACAGCAAAAGCATTATCAAGTCTTGCAATTTGTTGTTTGAGATTAGCCTCTGTTTGTTCGTTGTTTAATTGCGCTTCTTTTTTCCCTCTTTCTTTGATGAAATTGTAGGAAAAAAACAACAATAATACGGATACAACTGTGGCGGACATAAAGTGATAAGACAACTTTTTGAGGTGGTCTCGCCAAGTTAATTCTACCTCGTCATAACTGAGGGTTTTAGGATTATATTTGTACTTTGTTTTACTCAATGTTGCAAACAAGGTTGGCTAAAGTACTTCTATTTACTTAAAAATGCAATCTAGCAAAGTACAATTAACATAAATTTGGATAGTTCAATGAGCTATTTGATTAGCTGCTTAGTTACTTCCCAGAGTACAGCACCACCGCAAACTGAAACATTTAGAGAGTGTTTAGTACCAAACTGTGGGATTTCTAAAACACCGTCACATACAGCAATTACACTGTCTTGAACACCTTCAACTTCATTACCAAACACAAGGCAAATCCCATTTTTATCAACTTCTAAATCTTGTAATGGGATGGTGTCAACCGCTTGTTCAATGGCATAAGTTTTATATCCTTTGGCTTTATATTGATTAACCACATCCACCGTATCTGTAAAGTGTTCCCATTCTACAGATTCTGTGGCTCCTAATGCGGTTTTTCTAATGTCTTTGTGCGGAGGCGTAGCAGTGATTCCACAAAGAATTAATTTTTCTACATTAAACGCATCACATGTTCTAAAAAATGAACCAACATTATTTAGACTTCTAATGTTGTCTAAAACTACAATTACCTTGTGCTTCGGTTTACTTTTAAAGACTTCTACAGAGTCACGTTGTAACTCATCCAATTTAAGTTTTCTGTTCATAACTATTGAAAATTGATACAAATCTAAAAAACCAAATCGAACTGCTATATTTATCTTCGTTGGAAAGAAGAAAAACATTGGCAAAATCAACAAAATCAAGCGCTAAGAAAGACAAGGTAACTCCTTTGATGCAACAGTACAATAAAATCAAGGCAAAATATCCAGAAGCTTTGTTGCTTTTTCGGGTAGGGGATTTTTATGAAACGTTTGGCCAAGATGCCATAACTGCTGCTAACATTTTAGGAATAGTATTAACTGCAAGAAATAATGGAGGTTCTAAATTAGAACTGGCTGGCTTTCCGCATCATTCTTTAGAAACGTATTTACCAAAACTTGTTCGAGCAGGACAAAGAGTGGCTATTTGTGATCAGTTAGAAGATCCAAAACAAACTAAAAATATTGTAAAAAGAGGTGTTACAGAACTAGTTACTCCGGGAGTTGCGTTTAATGAACAAGTTTTAGAACAAAAGAAAAACAACTTCCTGGCTGCAGTTCATTTTGAAAAAAACAAAGCAGGTGCTGCTTTTGTAGATGTGTCCACAGGTGAGTTCTTGTTGGCGGAAGGAAATTTGGATTATATAGAAAAACTATTTCAAGGTTTTATGCCTTCGGAAGTTTTGTTTCAAAGAAATAGAGATAAAACTTTTCTTGAAAACTTTGGAGATAAATACTACACCTTTAAGTTGGAAGACTGGGTGTTTACTGAAGACTTTGCTCAAGAAAAGTTGTTAAATCATTTCGGAACTAAAAACCTGAAAGGATACGGTGTAGAGGACCAAAAATTAGGTGTCGTTGCTGCTGGTACAATTTTGCATTATCTTTCAGAAACGCAGCATAATAAATTGTCACATATCTCTAGTATTTCCAGAATTGACGAAGATAATTATGTTTGGCTTGATAAGTTTACCATAAGAAATTTGGAAATTGTTCACTCTTACAATGAGGATGCGATTACTCTTATTCAAGTAATGGATAAAACAGTTACTCCTATGGGAGGAAGGTTATTAAAAAGATGGGTAGTGCTGCCTTTGAAAGATGTTAAAGCGGTAGAATCAAGATTGGAAGTGGTTGATTATTTGGTGAAATCTGAAGATTTTATCGAGTCCCTGCACCAGCATTTGTCTAATATTGGTGACTTAGAAAGGTTGATTTCTAAAGTTGCAGCATTGCGTATTTCTCCTAGGGAGACAGTTCAATTAAAGTATGCTTTAAAAACACTTCAACCGGTCAAGTTATTGTGTGAAAACTCTAATTTGAAGACATTACAAAATATTGGGGCGCAAATAAACCTTTGCGGACCAATAGCAGATAGATTAGAGAATGAATTAAAAGATGATGCGCCTGTTTTGGTTAACAAAGGTGGTGTTATAGCAAGTGGTGTCAATCAAGAACTGGATGATTTAAGAGCTATTTCTTTTTCAGGTAAAGACTACTTGATTCAGATGCAGCAGAAGTTGCAAGAGCAAACTGGTATTTCCTCCTTGAAAATTGCCTTCAATAATGTTTTTGGATATTACATTGAGGTTAGAAATACACACAAGGATAAGGTCCCTGAAGAGTGGATACGAAAACAAACACTGGTTAATGCGGAAAGGTACATAACCCAAGAATTAAAGGATTATGAGAGTAAAATTCTCGGTGCTGAAGAGAAAATTCAAGTTATTGAAACTAGACTTTTTGAAGAGTTGATTTATGCGTTGGCAGAATTTTTACAACCAATACAATACAACGCTTCTCTTGTTGCTAGGTTGGACTGCCTGATGTCATTTGCAAAATTGGCGAAATCTAATCGTTATGTAAGACCTTCTATTAACGAGTCTAAGGTAATTGATATTAAGAATGGTCGCCACCCTGTGATTGAGCAGAATTTGCCAATTGGTGAGGAGTATATCGCTAATGATGTTTACTTGGATGAAGACAAGCAACAAATTATAATGATTACAGGGCCTAATATGAGTGGTAAGTCGGCATTGCTGCGTCAAACAGCATTGATCGTGCTTATGGCGCAGATGGGAAGTTTTGTGCCAGCAGAGAGCGCTGCATTAGGTTATGTAGATAAGGTTTTTACCAGAGTAGGAGCGAATGACAATATTTCTAGTGGTGAATCTACTTTTATGGTAGAAATGAATGAAACGGCTAGTATCTTAAATAATATTTCAGATAGAAGTTTAATCCTGTTAGATGAAATAGGAAGAGGCACAAGTACTTATGACGGAATTAGTATTGCTTGGTCTATTGCGGAATTTCTTCATCAACATAATAAATTTAAACCAAAAACATTGTTTGCTACACATTATCATGAGTTGAATGATATGGCTAGCACATTTAAACGTATTAAGAACTTTAATGTTTCTGTAAAAGAGGTAAATAAGCGTATTATCTTTTTGAGAAAACTGGTCGAAGGAGGAAGTGAACATAGTTTTGGTATTCACGTGGCTAAAGTTGCCGGAATGCCTAAAGAGGTTGTTAATCGAGCGAATAAAATTTTACTTAAACTTGAAAAATCTCATTCAGCTGAAGATCTTCAAACGAAGACAAAAGAATTGGCAAGTGAAGCAGACATGCAACTTAGTTTCTTTCAATTAGATGACCCCGTACTTTCTCAGATAAAAGATGAAATTAAAAGCATTGATATTAATACGTTGACGCCTGTGGAGGCTTTAATGAAGTTGAATGAAATCAAGAAATTAGTAGGGGGATAATTTATACCAAAAAAAACCTCTTTTGAAAATATCAAAAGAGGTTTTTTATAAGATTTTATTCTATTTAGAATGAGTTACTTGTTGCAGAGCCTGTTGTAAATGTAATTTGTTTAGGATTAACACAAAGCACAGGTATTTGGTCTTCGTTAGTAATGATTTGTTGCTCATATCTTGCACCAAGCATTCCCATTAAAGAACCTCTTTGCATGTTCATGATAGTAATTAAGTCAGCATCAATTTCGCCAGCAAGGTCTAATAATTGATCAACAAAATCACCAGATTTATCTGCAATATGAGCTGCACATTTCACTTTTTTGTCACCAAGATATTTTTTAGCATAAGCAATGTTTCCGTTCATCTTGTTTTTAAGGAATTCATCTGTTTCTTTAGGTGTAACGATGTGAACTTCAGAGTCAAAATACTTTGCCATTTCAGCAACAATTTCCAACTTCTGTTTCGTTTCATTGTGCAAATCCATTGGAACCAGAATTTTATCGTATCCACTTTTCTTATCAGTACCTTTTTGAGTAACAATAAATGGCACTGGAGAATTGGTGATTACTTTTAAAGCATAACTACCGGTTAATTTTTGCCAACCACTAGCACCGTGTGTTCCCATAATGATAAGGCTAACTTCTTTCTCAGCAGCAACATCGCCTATATCCTCAAAAATATTTCCTACTCTTATAACAGGCTCAACTACAATATCAGGATTATATCTTTTTAGATATTCTATTTCATCTTGAATTTTTTCTTTAGCAGCGTCTAAATCACTTTTATCTTCTACAATGTTTAGTAAGAAAATTTCTGCACCTACAGATTTTGCTAAATCCGCTGCATGAATCATAGCTGTATGCGCTACTTCTGTAAAGTCGGTTGGGACTAAGAACTTGTTATTTATCATGGCTTAAATGTATTTTTATCTTGGAGTGTAATATTAAGGTTTTGTTTCGAGATTTCAAAATTAATATTTTTTATCTAATTTCTTTTATGGTAAGCAATACTTCTATTGTAAGATAAACAAAGTATGGCGCGAAAAAGTGTAGAATAATGACCATACGTTCTACAGGAAAATAGTTAAACATTACCAATAAAAATCCAATGGCAAATAACATTTTGAACATAGTTATGGCTAAGAATGTCATTCCGACTTTTGTGTCATCAATAGATTTCACTTTTTTTACTAAGAATAAACCGCCATATAATAGGGCAAATAAATAGAAATGAATAGATACAATTAAAAATGGTAATTTAATGGTTAGAAAAAGCATCGTTATAGCTGCGTGAAGAATGAATACCGCTAATAATGTAGCAGGAATTATATATGGCGATTCTTTACTTTTCTTTGTCATCTTTTGTTTTCGTTAGATTTAGAACCTCTTTGATTAATATGTAAATACCAATGGCTACGCCAACAAGTGAAAGTATTACGGTCCACATTTGATTTTCGTTGACGTATTTTTTGTCTAGATAAGATCCTAAATAAGCAAAACCGCCTATTACTAATCCCATCTGGATACCTGCGTTAGATAGTTTTAGAAATTTATTGTGATTCGCCATCTTCTGTGTCTGTGCTGTTGAGTTCGCTCATGATTTTCCATAAAATAAGAATAGCCGCAACGGGAAATATAATCTTAAAAATGGGATAGTTTAATTTGAAATGAACATCAATAACATGACCTGCAGCAAATGAGACCAGAATAAAAGTGAATATTCTAAGTTTATTTTTCAGTTCGGTAAAGCTTAATGTTCTTCTAGAATTTTTTCTACGGTAACACTAGTTTTATCTAGTTTGTTTAATTTCGAGGTTTTACCGTTACCCATAACACAAGTTCCCGAGAATTCAGCACCAGGCTCAATGTGTAATTTCTTGGTTACCATTTCACCATCCAATTTAGCTGTGGCTTTAAGGGAAAGAAGTTCTCCTACTTTAATTGTGCCTTGGATTTGTCCTTCTATGTCTGCATTTTGGCAAATAATGTCACCTTCAATTTTTCCATTGACACCTATTACAAGCCTTCCTTTGGTGGTTACTTGTCCTTTTACAGTACCATCAATACGTAAGTTACTATCTGCGTTAATTTCTCCTTGAATGGATGTCCCTTCAACTATTCTATTTAGTCTATCTGGAGCGTTAACATTAGCAGCCTTTTGGCTTGAACTAGAATTATTTCCTTTAAACATGTGTTTGGTTAATTAAGTTGTGGTTATAAATCGCCTTTTATTTTTTTCTCTTGTTCTGCCACTTCTTCAGCGGTCATTTCTTTCAAATATACCCTAGAATAATCTGCTATTTGCAATCCATTGTTATAAAAGCCACGAACTTGAGAATGATACATTGTATAGTTTTCTGTGTACCAAAGGACCATAATAGGCGCTTCATTCATCATGATTTTTTCTGCTTCTGCAAAGTAATCATTACGTTTAATTTTATCTACAGTAATTTTTCCTAAGTTAAATAAAGAGTCATATTGAGCATTTTTGTATCTCATGGTGTTAGGGTAAGATGGTTCTTCCATTGTTTCAGGCACCTCTGCTCCATATAATATAGATAAGAAGCTTTCAGGAGATGGGTAATCGGCAACCCAAGCAGCTCTATAAAGTTCAGATTGACCATACTTAGAGTGTTCTATTTTATTTTTGAACGACACTTGGTCTATACTTATATTAATTCCCAACGTTTGGTTAATTTGTCTTTCAACTTCAGTAGCGACCAATTTATGAACACTTCCTCCAAGGTTTATTTCCAAAGTAATTTCTGGAAAGTCCTTGCCATCGGGATATCCAGCTTCAGCTAATAATTGTCTTGCTTTTTCAGGATCATAACTATATCCTTCAATTCTAGAAAAGTCGTAAGAATTAAATGCTGGAATCTTAGGCGTAATACCATGTGTTCCTGGAAGTCCTTGTCCGTTAAGAATATTGTTAACTATTGCAGATCTATCAATTGCATAGTTGAAAGCTTGTCTTACTTTCACATCGTTAAAAGGAACTTTAGTACAAGTAAATGCGTAGTATTGAGATGATAATGCAGGTTGTCTGTCCAAAATTGTTTTTGGTGGAGTATTCTTAAAGTTTTCTATATTTTCAGAAACAACCTGTGTAATTTTTGCAGAAGGTAAACCTTCTATAATAGAGATTTCATCTGTGTTAAATTTCTCTAATTGTGTCAATTTACTTGGGATGAAAGAGAAATGAATAGAATCAAGGTATGGAAGAGCATTGCCGTTTTCATCTTTTTGATAATATTTAGGGTTGTAAACAAGGTATAAATCCTTAGTTAAATCTTTAGACTTGGTATATAAGAATGGTCCACACCCTACCGTCATTTCTTTTCCATATTTATCATATGCTTCTTTAGCAATGATACTCGTATTAGGCATCGCTAAGATATAAATGAATGAAGAAGAAGGTTCGTTTAAAGTAAATTTCACAGTATAATCGTCAATGATTTCCAATCCACTGATGTGGTCTGCAGTGCCATTGAAAAAATCCTCTGCACCTTTTAAATAAGGTTTAATCAAGGAACTGTAGTTAATTTCATATTCTTTGGAGCAAAGCAATTCAAAAGTGAATTTCACGTCTTGTGCAGTAAGTGTTTTTCCTTTACCTCCGGAGAAACATTCATCATCATGAAACTTTACATCTTTTCTAAGGCTAAAGGTAAATTCAGTGTTTTCGTCATTGACAGTCCAGTTTTCAGCAACTGCAGATCTTAGGCTAAAATCCTTTGGGTTATATTCTACCAAACCATCATGTATTTGGGTAGAAATTTTAAAAGAGGTTACATCTACTACTTCTAATGGAAAAATTGAAGAATATGTTTCTTCTTCGCAAACGTTTAAAGTTCCACCGTAAAATACAGTTTTTCCATCGGAAACTCTTTTGTTAGTTTCTCCGTCTCCATCAGTGCCTTCAGTAGGCCCGCATCCTATAAGTCCAGTTACCAAAAATGGTATGATATACTTAATCTTCATAAAAAAGTCCAATTAGTTTAATTATCAAAGATAAAAAAACCTTTTTAGAAATAGCGCATATTTCTTCTTTATCATCGTATTTAGTGTTTTGTTGTGAAAAATTAACTTCAGGTCTAAGGAAAAAAAGGTTTCATCGAAGTTGATAAATAGCCAAAATTGTGAAAAAAGTCCCTAAATACTTTGAAATTAAAAAAAATGCCCTTAATATTGCCCATTGAAATAGACTATCAATTTTAGAAGTATATATAAAATGAAAAAATTACTAACTGTAATTACCATGTTTGCCTTCGGATTTGGAATGGCTCAAAATGATGCTAGCATCATTCATGAGGGGCATTACCAAGGTAAGAACCTTTATGTTCAAAACCCGTTTGCAGGAAGTGGTGTTGGTTTCTGTGTGATTAAAGTAACCGTAAATGGAGATGCAACAACAGATCAGATAAGTTCTAGTGCATTTGAAATTGACTTCGGAAACCTAAACTTATCATTAGGTGATCCAGTAGTTGTTAAAATCGAGCACAAAACAGATTGTTTACCAAAGGTTTTGAACCCTGAAGTTCTTAAACCAAAATCTACTTTCTCTACTACTAGTATTAAAGTTGAGAATGGAAAGTTACTTAAATGGAGCACAACCGGTGAGCAAGGTAAATTAACATATATTGTTGAGCAATATAGATGGAACAAATGGATTAAAGTAGGTGAGGTAGATGGAATAGGAACTGCTGGGGCTAATAGTTATGAGTTTCAGGTTGAGTTACATTCAGGAACAAATAAATTTAGAGTAAAACAAATTGATTATTCTGGTAAGCCAAATATTTCTACTACTGCATCTGTTGAATCTGATGCTGCCAAATTATCTTTAGTGGCAGATAAAGGTAAAGATGTTGAGTTTTCAGGAGAAACTCTTTATGAAATTTTCGATACATTTGGTAACATGGTGAAGAAAGGATATGGTCAACAAATTGATTGTGGAAACCTTGAAAAAGGTCTTTATTATGTAAATTACGACAACACTACTGGTGATGTTTGGAATAAGAACAAGAAATAATTAGAATAACAAGTTTTAAAAAATCCCTTTCGATAATTCGAAAGGGATTTTTTTTTGAATATTTTTATGGCATGAAAAAAATTGAACACATTGGAATCGCAGTAAAAGACATTACAAAGTCAAATGAATTGTTTGCGGCATTATTTGATGAGGAACCATATAAATTAGAAGAGGTTGTGTCCGAAGGTGTTATGACGTCTTTTTTTAAGATTGGTGAAAGTAAAATAGAATTGTTACAAGCCACCAATGAAGACAGTCCGATTGCTAAATTCATTGCCAAGAAAGGAGAAGGAGTACATCATGTTGCTTTTGGAGTAGATGACATTGATGCAGAAATTAAGAGACTAGAAGGTAGAGGTTTTACGATGATTCATAAGGAGGCAAAAAAGGGTGCAGATAATATGATGATCGCTTTCCTTCATCCTAAGTCAACAAACGGTGTTCTTATAGAGTTGTGTCAGGAAATAAAGTAAGTATATCTTCTCCATTCTTTAGGTCAACAAAATGCGTATTGATGCCATAATTTTGGGCGCCTTTAACGTGTTGAATAGAATCGTCTAAAAACAGTGTATCATTAGCGTTAATCTTTGCATCTGATAGCACATATTCAAAACAAGATTCATCTGGTTTTCTGTGTCCAATTTCATGAGAAAAGTATACTTTTTTAAAACAAGGAGTAAGCACATCTTGTTTGTATTGCTGGTTGATGCGGCTTATAAATGACTGATAGTGAATGACGTTGGTATTGCTTAGTAAGTATATGTTATAAGTATTACTGAGTTTTTGAATGAGTTCAATTCTTGCTATTGGCAAATCCAAAAGCATAGCATTCCATGCGTCTATGATGTTTTCAGCACTTAATTTTGGTGCGTAATATTGAATTTTTTTAATGAATGTTTCTGTATTGATTTTTCCTGTTTCCAATTCATTGAAGATACTGGTTTGTTCTTTTTGAGAGTAAAAGTCGTCAAAAGAATCAAAACCTAACTTTTTAAATTCTTGGGCAGTTTTGTCATAATCTATGTTTAAAATGACTCCTCCTAAGTCAAATATGATGTTTTTAATACCAGAAAGGTTTATCATTTCACTTTTTTATTGCGTATTTCAATGCAAATATGTAAAATTGCATCCGCATTTCAAACTAATACTTTGAAATGGGCCCTTAGCTCAGCTGGTTAGAGCACCTGACTCATAATCAGGGGGTCCACGGTTCGAGCCCGTGAGGGCCCACAAAAGGTAGTTCATCTGGACTACCTTTTTTTATTTAACACAATTATTCAAAAGTTTCTTTAGTAATTAAGTATTCCAATTTCTATCCAAATTACAATGAACACTTTAAATCAAAAATCTATTGAGAGTTTGATAATATCCGCAATTGGGTTAAATCTATAGAATATTTTGACTAAAAACAAATTGAGGTTTTATATGGGACCCCTCCCAAATAAAACCTCAATTTAAACTACAAAAGACTACTACCTCTTTTTTCTACTGTCACAAAGATATGTAAAAAGATGCTTTTGTTACAAAGAAAATGTTAAAACATGTTTATTTTTGCGAATGTCGTAAAATAAGTCTATGTTTATTGTAAAAATGATAAACTATGTATCAAAAGTATGATGTTCATTATGAGATTGATGAATTGGATAGGTCAATTCTAAGCGCATTAAGTGAAGATGCAAAAACACCTTATACAGAAATTGCAAAAAAATTGATTGTTTCACCAGGTACAATTCATGTTAGGATGAAGAAACTGGAGGAGTTAGGAGTGGTGAGAGGAACTACCGTTCTACTTGATCCGCAGAGGTTAGGCTATGATTTGAGTGCATATCTTGGAGTGCATATAGAGCATGGTTCTGATTATGAAGAAGTAATAGAAGATTTAAAAAAAGTACCTGAAGTAACAGAAGCTTATTTTACTACTGGAGCATATAGCATCTTTCTTAAAATACATTGTAAAAATACCCAACACCTTTATGATGTGCTCAATCATAAGATACAATCCATTAAAAGCGTTATGAGAACAGAAACGTTGATTTGTTTAACAGAGAGTATTAAACGCCAGATAAAGCTTTAAAAACACTTTTAGATCATGAAAGTAATTAAGAACAAAAAAGCCCAAGTAGAATTTCTACTTGGGCTTTTTAATCTATAAAACTATAATTTTACTTTTCGATCAACATAGAAGTTTCTGTAGGTGTTTCGTCATTTGTTGGCGCAACTACCTCTTCTACTTTTTCTTCTGCCTCATGGCTTACAGTATGTACATTGTCGCCAGCTAATAAAGGGGCGATAACCAAACCAACCAAACAAGTCAATTTAATCAAGATATTCATAGAAGGACCTGAAGTATCTTTGAATGGATCTCCAACTGTATCTCCGGTTACGGCAGCTTTGTGAGCATCAGAACCTTTATAAGTCATTTTCCCATCAATTTTAACACCTGCTTCAAAAGATTTCTTAGCATTATCCCATGCACCACCGGCATTGTTTTGGAAGATTGCCCAAAGCACACCTGAAACCGTTACACCAGCCATATATGCACCAAGAGCTTCAGCGCCCATTGTGTATCCTATGATGATTGGAGAGATAATGGTAATCAATCCTGGCAACATCATTTCTTTTAACGCAGCGTTAGTAGAAATTTCAACACACTTGTCATACTCAGGTTCGTTTTTCCCTTGCATAATACCTGGGATTTCTTTGAATTGACGTCTTACCTCTTTTACCATTTCCATTGCCGCTTTACCAACAGCAGACATTGCCAATGCAGAGAAAACAACTGGAACCATTCCACCAATAAATAATGCAGCTAATACTTTCGCTTTGAAAATATTAATTCCATCAATTCCAGTGAATGTTACATAAGCAGCAAACAATGCTAAAGCAGTCAATGCTGCAGAAGCAATAGCAAACCCTTTACCAACAGCAGCAGTAGTGTTACCAACAGCATCCAAGATATCAGTTCTTTCACGAACCTCTTTAGGTAAATCACTCATTTCAGCAATACCACCAGCATTGTCAGCAATCGGTCCGAAAGCATCAATAGCCAATTGCATAGCCGTAGTTGCCATCATGGCTGAAGCAGCAATTGCTACTCCGTAAAACCCTGCGCAAGCATATGCTCCCCATATTGCCATGGCAAATAAGATGATAGGAGCAAACGTAGAAATCATACCAGTTGATAACCCTGCGATAATATTGGTCGCAGCACCTGTAGATGAGTTTTTAATAATTCCCATCACTGGTTTTTTACCCATCGCTGTGTAGTATTCGGTCAATACAGAAATTAAACCACCAACTGCTAAACCTATTAATACTACATAAAAGATTCTAATATTATCAAAACCTCTTACAGCCTCAACGCCATCACTTGCAAACATTTTCATTTCAATGTTAGTAAAGTACATTTTTGCAGGAAGCATCCATTTAATGATAAAATATGATGCAACACCTGTCATTACCAAACTACTCCAGTTAGCGATGTTAAAAGCTCCTTGTACTTTTGATTCTTTAGCAGTGTTGTCTTTAATTCTTACGAAGAATGTTCCGATGATAGAGAAGATGATTCCCATTCCAGCAATAAGTACGGGCATCAAAATTGGTCCCATTCCATTAAAATCTGTCATGTCTGCAGAGGTTCCTCCTGGAGAGTGAAATGCAGTAATGCTATAGTTACCCAATACCATTGCTGCCAACATTGTAGCAACGTATGAACCGAACAAATCAGCACCCATTCCAGCTACATCACCAACATTATCACCAACGTTATCTGCAATAGTTGCAGGATTACGTGGGTCATCCTCAGGAATTCCAGCTTCTACTTTACCTACTAAATCAGCACCTACATCTGCTGCTTTGGTGTAAATACCTCCACCAACTCTTGCAAACAATGCAATAGACTCAGCTCCTAAAGAGAAACCAGCCAATGTTTCAAGAATCACAGTCATTTGGAATTGACCGCTTACCGTGCTCATAGAATCTGTTAAGAAAACAAATACCAATCCGGCAAAGATGACACTTAATCCAAATACCGCTAATCCAGCAACACCAAGACCCATTACGGTTCCTGCTTTGAAAGATACTTGCAATGCTTTTGGCAAACTTGTTTTAGCCGCTTCAGCTGTTCTTGAGTTCGCCTCGGTAGCAATACGCATACCGATATTTCCTGCTACTGCAGAGAATAACGCTCCTAATATAAAAGCTACCACTATAAACCAGTGTGTAGATTCTACAAAAAAGGAAAGACCTCCTAAAAGTGCGCCAGCAACGATTACAAAGATCATTAATAATCGATATTCAGCTTTAAGGAAAGCCATTGCTCCTTCCTGAATATACTTAGCGATTTGCTTCATTCTAGCATCGCCTGCATCCTGTTGTTTTACCCATTTGGAAAGGAATAGCATATAAACCAATGCTATAATACCAAATAATGGTAAAATGTAAATTAAATTGTCCATAGTTTATCTAAGTTTCTAAAAATTAGGTTGCCAAAAGTAAATTTTTAAACTAACCTATGCAAGTTTGTAAGAAATTTGTTGCTTGATAGGGGTTAAGCGGGTAGTGTTTTGTTTAATTGCTCGTGTTTATGTTTTCCGCACAACCTTTAATAATTAGATACTGAGCTGTACAGTATGTCACCATAATTAACGCTTGAGCATAAGGAAACCCGCCAGGAAAATAGAATTTATCTAAGGCTATACAGGTGTCTGAAATGACAAATGTGAGCGCTCCAGCTAAAACTAAATAATAAGATTTCATACTTACTTTAAGGTATCTGTATGCAGCAGTTAATCCCATAAAACAAATAGCTAGTCCATAAATGATGACTGGTATTAGGAATTCACCAAGGTGTGGAAATAATAAATTCATCAACATAAAATTAAAGACAGCAAATAGTATAGCAAAAAGGATGTTTATCCTGATGTCGCCTTTGTTGTTTGAAGATTTTATATTAAGAATAAATGCCCATCCGTATAATATTTGACCAACTAAGAAAGATCCAAGTCCTAGTAAAAAGAAAATTTCATTCTGCTCTACAAAAAGTAAAAATGTATCTCCAAAAAATGATGCTCCTATTGACACAGCAATGATTTTCTTAAATTTGGATGTCTTATTTGGGGTTAAAGCAAAAAACCAAAGCATCAGAACCGGCATCAGCAATGGTTTAGTTGCATAAATAATAGGTCGAATTCCGGTAATATCTCCTGAAATCTCAATAAGAGACAGGACTATATATAAAACAAGAAGTAACTGTGGATTTTTCATTGCTTGGTATTGAATTGCAAAGATGTGAAAAATTTCTTAAGCCCATACCTTACTCCCTTCAGAACAATTTTTACAGATATCTATTTCTTCCCTGTTGGTCAGCAATGCTTTTCTAAAATGTTGATAGTCTTTATTTTTCCAGATGTCTGCAAATTTAACAAATTGAAGATTGCCTATTTTATGCGTAGCATCTTTGTCAAAACAACAAGGCACCACACTTCCATCCCAAGTGATTACAGCGCTGCTCCACATCCTCCAACAATGATTACTCATTTTGTTTTTGAGTTTGTATTTCCCGTTGGACATTTTTTTATATCTGCTATACTTCTCAATGGTTGGAATCAAAGGATTGCCATTCTCATAAGAATAAACTTGTGCGGTTTTAAATCTAATTTCATCTACACCAAGATCTATAGCTAATTGTTTTGCATCTTCAATCTGGTGTTCATTAGGTTTTACCACCAAAAACTGAAAAATGATATGTGGAAACGGACTATTGCGTTCTTTCTTGGCTGCAATAATGTTTCTTGTTCCTTCTAAAACCTTATCAAGGTGTCCTTCTTTTCTATATTGTTCATAGACTTCTTGCGTAGTTCCATCAATGGAGATAATAAGCCTTTTTAGTCCGCTGTCTATAACCTTATTTGAGTTTTCTGGACTAAGAAAGTGCGCATTGGTTGAGGTCGCAGTGTATACGCCCTTGTTATTGGCATATGCTATTAGGTCAAAGATGTTTTTATTGATAAAAGGCTCTCCTTGAAAGTAGAAATTAATGTAGGCCAAGTTTGGACCTAGTTCATCAATGATTTTTTCATTGAGATTACTTTTCATATTGCCGGTTGGTCTACTGAAAACTTTTAATCCACTTGGGCATTCTGGACAACCAAGGTTACAAGCTGTAGTTGGCTCTATAGATAAGGCTAGTGGTTTGCCCCAAACAATAGGCTTTTTAAGGATGCGTGACAACCAAAAACTTTTATAAAGCAAAACTCCATTCCAAACCTTTTGGATGGACAACATTTTCAGTATTTGAGTAGATGCAGACATTAAGTAAACAAAGATAGATATAAATAGGTTGACGAAACTTTTTTCACAACGTAATCATTTTACGTTTTGACACCCCACCTTTGTACTATCAAATTATTAAAACAACTCAAAATGGAAGCAACTAATTTAGAACAACTTTACAACACATCGGATAGTATTCAACCAGAACACTTGGTTTATGAAGCAGATGACGAAGCATTGATGTTATATTTTACAGTTTGTACAAATGGCAAATGCTATCATTCTAAAATGACCATTGATTGGACAGGATTGAATTGGATTATCAATAAAGCAACAATACTTGGGTTAGATATTTACGATAGTATCACAGAGAAACTATTTAATTCTCCAGAAAGATTCAGAGAGTTTCAGTTTAATAATTTCATTTTAAGTGCTAGTCAACAACAACTAGCGGCATAATCCATTAAAACAATTCATTATGAGACAACTACAAATAAATACACAGCAAGCTTCTTTACCGCAATTAGGAATTTTAACCCATGTAGATGAATTAGCAAATTATGATATGATCTATATCTACCATCAATTAAAGCATGGTACGGAATTGACTATTCAGAAAGATGAGCAAAGAACTTGGGATGATAATTCTTTAGCAGTGTTTTACAAAGGGTTTAAATTGGGGTATGTTTCCAAAAGAACAAGTGGTATGATTCAAAAGTTCTTAAATCAAGGCAATCACATATCTGCAACCATCAAGACTTTGAGTAAAGAAAAATATGCTCCATTAAAAGATATGGATATTGAAATTCACGTTCACTAAATTAAATCGACCTATTTACGGTTAACAATATTACCAATCAAGATTTCGTTGTATCTTCGTTCTTTATTGCAGAAGATTGAGAAAACTTAGTTTAATATTGATTTTAATAGGCTGTACTATTTCTATAAATACACAAGCGCAGAAGAGCAAGAGTAAGAAAAAGAAAGAGTATGTTTTTGGTGTACAGATGAAACCAATTATTCCTATTAATTATTTTGGTGCTGGTCCAGTTGATTTATCAGATACGATAACATCAATGACTATTAACCCCAAATTGGGATATAGCATTGGTATGGTTTTACGGAGAGATTTTACAAAATTATTTTCTTTCGAAACAGGGATAAACTATACACGAAGAAATTTTGATATTGTGACCTCTGAACCAACAAGAGATACTTCAGATATTGCAGATTTTGGGTTTGTGTCCTATCAAATTCCGTTGCAAGCATTAGTTTACATACGACTTTCAGACAAACTTTATATGAATACCTCTGGTGGTTTAGGAATAGATTGGTATGCTTCAAGTGTTAAAAGTTACGGAGAAAATGGTCTAATTCAGCACCTATCCAAAAAAGCGTATTGGATGCATTTTTCATTACTCGCTAATGTTGGGTTTGAATACAGAACAGAAGAAAAAGGAAGGTTCTATATAGGCGCTTCATTTGTTAATCCACTAAAACCAATTACTAATACGGTTATTAAGTATTACTATGGGAATACAGATTCCCAAAGGTACGAGACACAACTTAATGGAACCTACATTACAGTTGATTTACGTTATTTCTTTGCTGATAAAAAAGATTAACCTCCAAAATCACAATCACCTGTTTCACAATTAAACTGAAGTTGGCTTCCGCCTGAATTTGGATTTTCCATGTTTCCATTTTCTATTTGAGTTGCAAATTTGGATAAATTTTCATTTTTATCTTCAGAAAAAACTTTAAGTTCAATTATTGCACGCATCTCTTCTGTCACTTTTTCAGGACTATTCATGTAAATGCCGTGATTAATGTCATCATAAGCACTTTTTATAAGTTTGTTCATTAACTTATTGCCCACTTGGTAGTTTTCATTGTAGTGCTTTGCTTTAGTTAAAAAGTCAAGATGAATACCATTTCCAAGTAGTGTTGCTCCACCATAATCCCACATTTGAGCAAACCAAGCTTTAAATGTATGAGCAGTTGTCATTCTTTCACCATAACCAATACTCAGCGCTTCAAAAAATTCATCATCTGCAGACCCATTTGTTTTTTTAGCTAATTCTAAATATGGCGCCAGATAAAACCAGCAGTCATATTCTGTACATTCTGCTATGCAAGAATTTGTGAACCCAGGAACTACTTCTTCTAAACTGGCTAATTCTGTTCTTAAAGTAAAAGGGTAGTACTCTCCATTTTCATCAACAGTCTCGTAATTAGCACCATCTATTATTATATTTTTTAAAGTGTCGGTTATTCCCACAATGGTTTCAAAAGATTGAATTGCATTTATATCTGAATTACTTGTACCAATAGAATATACAGCGTTACTTAACCTGGTTATTTGATTGCTTTGCAAATAGGGCTTTAGTGCATTTTTGTTTTCTTCGGTAAGTCCGTCACCTCCGCTTTGGTTTGAATTTTCATCAATCATAGGGTCAGTTAAGTCAGAAGAGTCAACTTTTGATGTTTGAATAGAGGCTTGTTCATTGTTTTTTTGTGGTGTTTCAGAGGCGCAACTTGAAAGTAAAGCGGCAAGAATAGGGATGCTAAATAGTTTCATATAAGCTATTTTAATTGTACAAAGAAAGTAAAACCTCGTTAAAATACTAAAAGTTCAATTAAATTTGTGAAACAAGAAAAGTAAAATGGCAGAAGGAAATGAAATAGGTGGGATAAAGACTAAAGGGAACAAACTTATTATTAGTGGACCATGTAGTGCAGAGACGGAGTCACAAGTGATGGAGACTGCCATTCAGTTGGGTGCATTAAATAAAATAGACCTACTTAGAGCAGGAATATGGAAACCTCGAACAAGGCCTAATTCGTTTGAAGGTGTTGGTGCAGAAGCTTTGCCTTGGTTGAAAAATGCGGGGAATGCTATTGGTGTACCTGTTTGTACAGAAATAGCCAATGCATCTCACGTAGAGGCGGCTCTCAAAGCAGGGGTAGATGTGCTTTGGCTAGGAGCTAGAACTACTGTTAATCCTTTTTCGGTGCAAGAAATAGCAGATGCACTCAAAGGAGTGGATATTCCTGTTATGGTGAAAAACCCAATCAATCCAGATTTAGAACTTTGGATGGGTGGAATTGAAAGAATACAATTGGCTGGGATAAAAAATATTACTGCAATTCACAGAGGTTTCTCAAGTTTTGAAAAAACAGTTTATAGAAACGTCCCAATGTGGGAAATTCCTATTGAATTGAAATTAAGGATGCCTAATATTCCAATCGTTTGTGATCCAAGTCATATTTGTGGAAAAAGAGAATTGCTAGCCTCAGTTTCGCAAAAAGCAATGGATTTGGCAATGGATGGTTTAATGCTGGAAAGTCACATAAACCCTACAGAAGCGTGGAGCGATGCTGCGCAACAAGTTACACCACAAGTTTTAGGTAAGTTACTTGCAGGTATAGTTTCCAGACACGAAATAGCAGATAGCACTGAAGTGCTTGGTCAATTAGAGAAATACCGTTCGGAAATAGATTTGTTAGATGAGAAAATCATTGAAGTGTTCTCCAAAAGAATGGATGTAGCCCGAGAAATTGGTAAATACAAAAAAGCAAATGACATCACCATTTTACAATCTAATAGGTGGAAAGAAATCTATGATGCTAGAAAAGCAATGGCAACGGAACTTGGTCTAAATGAATCCTTTATAGAAGTTCTGCTGACTGCTATTCATAAGGAAAGTATCAAGCAACAGAATGATGTGATGAACCAAATCAAGTAATTATAAGACTAATCTACCAATAGATTGCACCCTCTCGTGTCAGAGTGATCAAACCTTCCCATAATTCTTAATTTTCCATCATTAAGTCTTCCTAGGTCTTGCGTTGCAATGAATGAGCAGCTGTAAATATTGGCAAGGTCAATAACATTAATACCACCGGTTTTATTGGATTTTTCAAGAATAGATAGAGGATCATTGACTGGTCGTAGCAAGCATTTCATCCATTGGGGAAATTGAAACCACTCTCCTCCTGTAGCATATGCTTGAGACAACAGTTCTGTCATACCATATTCGCTATGAATTTCTTTGACGCCAAAACCTTCACAAAGCACATGATGTAACTCTGCCTTTGTGAGTTCTTTTCTTCTTCCTTTCATGCCTCCAGTTTCCATGATGATGGTGGAGTTCAATTGGAAGGAATGTTGGTCAAGCATATCTAATAAGGCGTAAGTAACTCCAATTAACAAGCATTTTTTACCCTCTTTTTCAATGCTTTTTAGATGGTTTACAATGTCTTGATTTTTTAAATAAAATCCACTTCTTTCATCATCGCTTTTTTCTACCAAAGATTTAACCATGTAAATCAAGGAAGAACTCCCTTGTTCCAAGTACGATGGTAAAAGTGCAAGTATAGTAATGTCTTGAGTTGGTCCATAAAAGTGCTCAAAACACTGCGTAAAAGACTTTTCGTAAATTGAGGTGTCCGCTACTAGATGTCTACTTCTGCCTGTAGACGTGGTTCCACTACTTTTAAAAATTGTGGTTTTATTTTTAGGTAGGCTATCCCAAATTACATCTTTTGATTTGAAAAACTGAATGGGCAAAAATGGAATATTTTCTACATTATCAATTGCTAAGGGGTTTTCACAGACAGCATCACAATATTCTCGATAAACTGATACATTCTTGTATTGCAAATGAAATATTTGAAGCGCAACATCGTTAAAATGAGATGCGTTTTGTAAATCGAATATTTGCGAAATTATTATTTCAATATCACTAGGCTTCATCAGAATTTAATATCTTTACGTTATGATAAAAAGGTTTTTACAAATAGTGCCCTTTGCTTTGGCAAGTTTACTAATAATATCTGTTTCCTCCTGCCTAAAACCTATTTCGTATCCAGATGAACCGATTTTAGAATCAATTTCATATACTGAAATGGGAGATTCGTTGATGCTTAGCGTAACATTTACTGATGGAGATGGAGATGTTGGCTTGAATGATAGTGACACTACAGGAGATTTCAGCTCAACGAGTTTTTATCATTATAATCTATATATCGAGTATTATGAAATGATGAATGGTACTTGGACAAAAGGAACTCAAGATCCTTCTGGTAATAATTCGCCATTGGCAGACACTATAAATTTTTCTTACAGAATTAAAAACTTAACACCTATCGGCCAAAATAAAACCCTTAAAGGAACGATTAATGTTACTTTGGAACCTATTTTTTATAATCCATTTTCAAATCACAGTGATTCTATTAAATACCGAGTTTTTCTAATAGATAGATCATTGAACATAAGTAACACGATTGAATCGGAAACAATAGTGAGATGAATATTCTAAAGCATATTTTTATATGGGTTATTGCTGGGCTGTTGTTTTTTTCTTGTGCCAAACAAGTAAATACAAATACTAATTATGCGCATTTGTATAATGGAAAAAACACGACTATCCAACCAGATTACGTGGTTTACCATAGAAGTAAAGAAAAAACGGAATTACATTTTAGGATAAACAGCAATGATATTTTATACGCAAGAAAGGACAAAAGTCAGCCTTATGTTGCTAGAGTGAAAATTCATTACGCATTATTTGGTCCCGAAAGCAGAAAACTAGTTCTGGATAGTGCTACGGTATTTGTCGAGGATGAAACTGCTAAGAAATCTTCTAAATACCTTACGGGAAAGATTGATGTTAAGGCAAGTTTTGGCAAGGATTATACACTACGTGTTACTGCGATTGACATGAATCGTAACAATTCAAATGATCAAGTGCTGGCATTAAAAAAGACAAGTGTATCAGACGCTCAGTTTTTCCTTGTTAAAGAGAAAGAAACTGGTAAGTTGCTATTCACTAATTACTTGAATAAGCCTTTAATGGTAGAGGTCATTTCTGAGGAAAACAAAGGGAAGTTTGTCCACATTCAAAGATATTACAGAGACTTTCCTATAGCAGCGCCACCCTTTAGCAGTACAAATACCAAACCTTTTGATTATAAGCCAGAAGAGAGCGTTGAGCAAATCATTAATGATGAAGGAAAGTTTGTTTGTGAATTTTTGGATTCTGGATTTGTCCATTTAGTAATGGATACTAGCAAAAGAGAGGGGCTTACATTTTTTGGTTTTAGTAAAAATTTCCCAGATATTAAAAATGTTTTTGGAATGGTAGAACCACTTAGGTATATTAGTTCAAATAGTGAGTACGAGAAATTAACAGAAACAGAGGATGTTAAAAAACATATTGATGAATTTTGGCTACTTAAGTGCGGAACAGAGGATAGAGCAAGGGAAATTATCAAGAAGTATTATAATAGGGTTCAAGACGCTAATAACTTGTTTACTTCCTATATCGAAGGATGGAAAACAGATAGAGGGATGGTGAGTTTAATCTTTGGAAGCCCCAAAACGGTTCGCAAAGCAAGAGATGAAGAGGTGTGGTTTTATGGAGAAGAAAACAATGCATTGGCATTACAATTCACCTTCGTACAAGTAGATAACCCATTTTCGGATAACGATTATAAATTATTAAGGTCGCCTTCATATAAGTCCAATTGGTACAGAGCAGTAGATGCCTGGAGAAGCGGAAGGGTGTATTGGGCACAATAAAACAAAACGAATAAATGCACGAAAATAGAGACAGAAAGCAGGGATGGAAGCAAGGAAATAACCGACCTTATAAAAAGAAAGATGACCCTTCTTTGATTTATGGGATAAGAGCAGTGATTGAAGCAATTCAAGCGGGTAGAACCTTAAATAAGGTAATGGTACAACAAGGTATTCAAGGTGATTTATTTAAAGAATTGAAGGATTTACTCAAAGAAAAAGATGAGGTTTATCAAATTGTGCCAATTCAAAAATTAAATAAACTTACCCAAAATAATCACCAAGGTGTAGTGGCGTTTGCAAGCCCAATAGTCTATCAAAAATTGGAAGATATCATTCCTCAGATTTTTGAAAATGGAGAAACTCCCTTGATTTTTATTTTAGATAGAATTACTGATGTTAGAAATGTAGGTTCTATTGCAAGAAGTGCTGAGTGTAACAATGTTCATGCTATTGTGGTGCCGGCAAGAGGAAATGCACAAATCAATGCTGATGCTGTTAAAACATCAGCAGGGGCATTGAATAAAATAGCGGTTTGTAAAGAATTAAATCTTAAAGACAGTATACTTCTTTTGAGACAATCAGGAATTAAGGTGGTGGCCTGTACAGAGAAAACTGAAAATTTACTACCTACAACAGATCTTGCGGGTCCTATTGCTATCATTATGGGAAGTGAGGAAGATGGAGTTTCCAAAGAGTACATGAAAATGTGCGATGACAAAGTTAAAATCCCAATGTTTGGTACCATTGAATCCTTGAATGTGGCTGTATCCGCATCTATTGTGATGTATGAAATTAATAGACAAAGAAATTAAAATGAAATTTTTTCCTTTTATATTATTAAGCGCATTGATTCTCTCTAGTTGTGTAGAGGAAGAGAAAACGACAGAAAGTACAGTAGAGCAAAAAGTAAACTTGGAGTCTGTAAGGTTTCTAGAGGGCACATGGGTAGATAGAAAAACTTTTGGGTTTAGACAGCCACCAAAATATATAGAAGAAAAATGGAGTTCATATCCAGATTCACTAAGTGGTATAGGTTATTCAGTTACCGGAAATGATACCGTACTAATGGAGTATGTATCTATTCAAATGATCAATGACAAGTTAACGTATGTTGCTAGACCAAAGGGGCAGGCAATGGTGAGTTTTACATTGATAAAAAGTGGAGAAGGAAAATTTGTTTTTGAAAATAAAGCGAACGACTATCCACAAAGATTGACTTATCAAAAAATGAATAATGATTCGCTAGCAATTACTTTAGATGGTGTTGCGAATGGGATTGAAAGAAGTTTAACTTTTAAGTATGCTAAGGAGTAAATGGTGCTTCCTAATTAGTTTGTTAAAGTTGTAATTGCTTAATCGTGCTCTCAAATGACTCATTTTTAATTTTTGAGATTACCCAACCTTGGATATGAAAATATTCTAGAATTGCAGATTGATTTTCTTGCTGTAACAGGATCTCTAATTCTGATAGATAACTTTTAAATGCATCCTCCTTTGCTTTTGTTCCTAAGCGTATTATCTTTTTAAGGAATTTCAGAATTGACATTTCTACAATCTCTGTTTTCGAGTTTTTCTTGATTTGTCTAGTAGTAGATTTCATTAAGTACTCCAGTAAATCGTAATTACCTAACTCATAGTGTAAAATTAAATTAAAAATCCTAGTGTAAGAGTAAATGTCTTGTCGTAAGTTTTGTTCATTGTCGTTAAGAATTGTGTTAACCCATTTTAACGATTCTTTATACAGTCCAGCGCCAAAGAATACATATGCAATATGATAACTAAAGAGGACTACTTGTTCTTTAGGCAGTCTATCTCCATAAGTTTCTAAACCTTCAATCATTTCTTCCACAATTTTTAACGTGGCTTGGAAGTCTCCTTTTCTATATGATATTGTAATTCTAGACGTATAAACACAAGTAAAAATTTTCACCTTTACATCAAAAGTATTAAATCCTTTTGCTCCTTGTAGTTGGTCTAATTCTTCGGTAAGTAGAGTTGCTTCATCATAATTACCCATACTGATGTGCGCCAGTATTAAATTGTGTTGAGTTCTGACATATCTTTTTGCTAAATCTTGCTTTAATTTGGGCTTTTTGTCTAATATTTCTTTAGTTCTATTAAATTTTATTAATGCAGTTGCAAAATCTCTTTTAGTAGCGTTGCACAACCCTTGAATATAATAACATATAGATGCTGCGCTAGAAGATAGCGCAGTGTTTTTTCCAATGATTAAATGGTGGTTGGATATTTCATCTACAGCAGCAATGTCATCAGGTTTGGTAACAAACCCCCCACTTCTGAAAATATAATTAATGCGTGAGTATATCATTTGATATTCTGCTAAGTTTCTAAGTTTTTCAATAACATTTAATTCTTCTTGGATTAATGAATCTAAATCAAAATTAAAGATGCCTTGCTCATAGTCTTCCTCTATCAAAAGTTTTTCCCAAGATATTAACTCAAACCAATAGTAAAACTTTTCATGTTCTTCTGCTGTTTTTTTGGCTCTCAAAAGAAATTTTCTACATTCCTTATATAATGATTTCTTATATAGAATTTCAACATTTTTAATTTCTTCTTTTAGAATTGAATTTATAGAATTGTCTGAATGAAAACCTCTTAAACTTTTTAAAATCAGTTTGTAAAGGTGATTTTTTTCCGAAGGAAGGTGGTTGATAAACCGTTCATTTTTAAAAAACTCTTTTAATTCATCCTCGCTATAATCCTTTTGTTTATCAATGAAGTCAAAAATTTTCAAATAGTTTTTTTCGCCACTTTGAAGTGATGATGATAGTTTGAAAAATCTTTTTTCAGATTTTGTAAGAGACTTTATTAAGTCAAATAATTCATTTGAAGGTTTCATAACTTTTCAATATTCATAAACATCTACGGGATTGTAGGATTACAATAATAATCAATATTCTTCTTGAAGGTTGCCTAGACAGATAAAGTTAAATGTAATAGCATTCCAATATTTGTTGATTAGTTTTTGGTACATTTATCTTTTATAATTAAACCAAACACTAGTGAAAATAGGCATAAATTTTATTCTTTTGGTAATGTACTGCATGGTAACATTACAATTTTCTGCTCAAACCTGTCAGCAAAATAAATGTAAACACAAACACCAAGTTCAAGAAAAAAATAGCGCTACAGACAACCTTAGAAGTGACACTATAGACGTGATTAACTATAAGTTGGATTTGGATTTTACGAACGTGTCTATGGAACAAATATTTGGATCATGCCAGGTGAAATTTAAATCACTTATGAATAATGTGAATAGTATTAGTTTGGATTTACTTCAAATGAATATTGATTCTATTATACAAGGAGCAAATACAAGTAGTTTTTCTTACAATGATACGCTTCTAGTTGTGACTTTACAAAACACATTAAACGTTGGAGAGTTGGATAGTATTATTGTCTATTACAATGGCAGTCCACAAGGAGACCCTTCCAATTGGGGAGGTTTTTATTTTCAAGGGAACTATGCGTATAATCTAGGTGTAGGTTTTGGTGCAAACCCACATAATTATGGTAGAGTATGGCATCCGTGTTTCGACAATTTTGTAGAGCGAGCCACTTATGATATAGCGATTACTTCGGTAACTTCTCAAAGAGGTTATGCTAATGGCTTAATTACTAATGAAATGGATAATGGCACTTCTTTTACCAGAAATTGGAGCTTATCTCAAGAGATACCAACTTATTTGGCATGTGTTGCGGTCAGTAATTATACGCATGTATCGCAGTCTTATCCAAGTATTTTACAAGGTATAAATATTCCTGTTCAGTTAATTGCTACACCTTCTGATACCAGTAATTTTAAATCTTCGTTTACAAACCTTTTTGGTGCAATGAGCACTTTTGAATCTCAATACGGCCCTTATTTATGGGATAAGGTTGGGTTTCATTTAGTCCCATTTAGTTCTGGAGCAATGGAGCACGCTACTAGTATTGCTTATCCTCTGGCTACAGCAAACGGGACAACAACCTATGAGACTTTAATGGCGCACGAATTGTCTCACCATTGGTGGGGAGATTTAGTAACGTGCAGAACAGCCGAAGATATGTGGATCAATGAAGGTATGGCTTCATATTCGGAAAGAATATTCTTGGAAGGAATTTATGGCTATGATCGTTATATTAACGACATAAAAAACAATCACAGAGATGTGTTATTAAATGCTCACATTAGAGATACTGGTTATTATGCTTTGCATGGTGTACCACACAACATTACCTATGGAGATCATTCCTACAACAAAGGGGCTGACGTAGCGCATACCTTGAGAGGGTATATGGGAGATGCGGAGTTTTTTAGTGGACTTCAAAGTTTTTTAAATGATAACCAATATAAAGATGTGGATGCTTATGATTTTAGAGATCACTTGAATGCTAATACTTCTGTTGATGTAACTGACTTTTTTAATGATTGGGTCTTCAACCCAGGGTTTCCGGCTTTTATTGTTGATTCATTTCAGGTTACTCCAATTGGTGGCAACTTTGACGTAGAAATTTATATCCACCAAAAGTTAAAAGGAACGTCACAGTATTTTTCTAATGTTCCATTAGAAGTGACTTTTATGGATGAAAACTGGAACGAATTTACAGGAAGTTTTGTGGCCAATGGAGAGTTTTCTCAAGCAAATATTTCATGTGCTTTTGCGCCAAGCATTGTTTATTTAAATAATGGCAATAAAATTAGTCAGGCGGTTACAGGAGAAAATGTCATTGTAACCAATACAGGAAGTAAGGATTTAACTTACCCATTATTCAGATTTACAACAAACAGTACTGGAATAGATAGTAGTTTGATTCGTATTGAGCATTATTGGGTTGCCCCTGACGGATTTAAAGAACCGGTTAACGAATGGAGTTACAACATTAGTGAAGAAAGGTATTGGAAAGTAGATGGAATCTTTTCTCCCGGATTTGAGGCAGAAGGTCGTGTTTTTTTTAATGCCAAAACATCAACGGGAGGTAATTTAGATAATGAACTTTGCGGGCTGAGTGGCTTTCACGAAGATTCATTAAAATTGCTTTACCGATTAAATGCCAGTGAAAAATGGATGGAAACAACAAATATTACAATAGCTAATCTTGGGTCGGCTACGGATGGTTATGGATATATTAGTTTTGATAATTTACAGAAAGGTGAATATGCATTGGCATGGAGAAAATCTGCTGTCAGTGTGGATGAAATAAATGAAGATAATCTATCACTTTCCGTTTATCCGAATCCGGTTTCAAATTGGCTAAGTCTTAATCTAGATCTTGAGTATGGACATAATAAGATGGTGAATATTTATGATGCTTCAGGTAGAATGATATTAAGCATACCGTTTTGGGCTAAACAAATTAATGTCGAAGAATTACCGAGCGGATCTTACTTTTTATCCATTTCAGAAAATGATAAATCTATTATTCAAACCACATTTATAAAGGAATAACTTATGAAACCAATACAAGAGTGGTTGGATGCATATGGAGTAAGCCACCAAAATAAAACAAATAAGTTAATTCACTGGATTTGTGTCCCTGCCATAATGTTTAGCATATTTGGTTTAATCATGTGTATACCCTTTCCTGTGGAGAAAAGTTTACTTTTAAACTGGAGTTCTGTAGTGATTCTATTTGTTTTATTGTTCTATCTTCGACTTTCTTTCCCGCTTTTTGTTGGCTTTATATTGATTGGAGCATTGATAATTTGGGGTAACTATAGTCTATTATTGTTTTTTCAACACGCTACAACACACTTGGCGATATTTTCGGCTGTAATTTTTGCAATTGCTTGGGTTTTTCAATTCATTGGGCATCATATTGAAGGAGCAAAACCCTCATTTCTTGAAGATCTTCAGTTTTTATTGATTGGGCCTTTATGGTTATTACACTTTATTTATAAAAAGTTAGGGATTACCTATTAACATCAGTAATGCTTAAACTCTTTTAAAGCACTACATCTTGCTTTTATAACCTTTTATGTAGAAATAAGACCTTTAGTATTCAAACTTGTTATATTCGTACTATGACTAACAAAAAGTGGCTTTATTGGACTTTACAATTTTTAGGCTGGGGAGCTATTTTTTCGCTTGGATTATTGGGAGAGTATTTTGCAGAAGAAAGAGTTAGTGGCGATACAATTACTAAAGCACTTACACTCTTGGTTTTTGTAGTGTTGTTTACAAACTTGTACCGATTAGTTATTCTAAAACTAGGCTGGCTCAATAAACCCGTTGGAAAGGTGATTCCATTGGCACTAATGTGTTCTTTTATTATAGCTATAGGAATCATGTTTTTTAATATCTTTATTAATTATGTTCTAAAAGATGAATTAGTATTTGATATGGACCTCTTTAAGAAATTTCTTGGAGGCGCCTTAAGTTATTTTATCCTTGTGACTATTTGGACTATAATCTATTTTAGTTACCATTATTTTGATAAGTCTAGAGTGCAAGAAGTGAAAAACTTGCAACTAGAGTCTTCACAGAAAGAAAGTGAACTGAGTAATTTAAAAAATCAACTGAACCCTCATTTTATGTTTAATGCAATGAACAGTATTAGGGCGTTAGTAGATGAAGATCCTATTCTTGCTAAGAATTCAATCACTCAATTGTCTAATTTACTTCGTAATACCCTCCAACAAGGAAAGAAAAGACTAATTACAGTGACTGACGAAGTGATGATTGTTAATGATTATTTGGCCTTAGAAAAAATAAGATTTGAGGAAAGATTGGATTTTAAAGAGGTAGTTCAACCCATCACAAAAAATGCATATGTACCTCCTTTGATTATTCAAACTTTGGTGGAAAATGCAATTAAACATGGTATTAGCAAAAGAGCTTTAGGAGGACAAGTAGCGGTTTATATTTCTAAAGTAGAAAACAATATTTGCATTGAAGTTCACAATGATGGAACCTATGTAGCGAGTGATAAGCCAGATGTTGGCATTGGTCTTCAAAATGCAAGAAAACGATTAAACATTTTATACGGAGATAAGGCAAGTATCGCCATAGGTAATTATAACAATAAAGTAATTAGTAAGATTATTTTACCATTTCAAACTGAATTAAATAATAGATTATGAAAGCTGTAATAGTAGACGATGAAAGATTAGCTAGAAAAGAGTTGAGAAGACTTTTAGATGAGCATCCAGAAATTGAAATCATAGGAGAATGTTCTAATGGAATGGAAGCAATTGAATTTATCAATGCTAATAAACCTGATTTAGTTTTTATGGATATTGAAATGCCTGAATTGAATGGTTTTGAAGTGTTAGAGAAAATTGACAAAACTCCAGCAATTGTTTTTGTAACGGCATATAATGACTATGCGTTGAAGGCGTTTGAAGTGAATGCTTTAGATTATTTAGTAAAGCCTGTTGACCCAGAAAGATTAAGGGAGACAATAGCAAAACTTCATGAAGAAAATGAAGAAGTTGATACAGATGGTTTAGATAGAACAGTCCTCAGAAAGGAGGATCAAATATTTATCAAAGATGGAGAAAAATGCTGGTTTATAAAGTTAGAAAGCATCAAATTATTTGAATCCGAAGGTAATTATGTGAGAATTTATTTTGACAAGTTTAAGCCCTTGGTTTTGAAGTCGTTAAATAGTTTGGAAAACAAACTTGATTCCAAATTATTTTTTAGAGCCAATAGAAAGTATATCATTAATTTACAGGAAGTAAAACATATTGAAAATTGGTTCAATGGGGGGCTTCAGGTGACGATGCAAGACGATAGAAAAATTGAAATTTCTAGAAGACAAGCTGTGAAGTTTAAGGCAATGATGAGTCTGTAGATAATTGAGAGTTGACTGTTTATCATTTGATATTTATATAAATTATTGATAGTTCTAAACGATAAACATTAACTCACAATTCTTCATTGTCATTTGTTTTCTATCTTCGTATCTAAACTTATTAAGCATTTTATGAATTTTACAAATGAGACAATAAAAAGTCACGATAATACTCCTTTAGTAATTTATAAGTGGGACTGTGAATTGCCTAAGGGTATCGTTCACATCGTTCATGGAATGAGTGAACATGCTGCGAGGTATGATGATTTTGCTACGTTTTTAAATCAACACGGTTATTTGGTTAGAAGCAGTGATTTAAGAGGTCATGGTAAAACTGCAGGAAGCATTGATAAAGTGGGGTTATTTGCCATGGAAGATGGATGGAATAAAGTAGTTAAGGATATCGAGTTTTTAAATGAGGAGTTTTCAAAAAATAATGATTTACCCATTATTATGCTAGGACATAGTATGGGGTCGTTTTTAGTTAGAACACTAATGTTTCAGTTTCCAAATTCAGGAGATGCTTATATTCTTTCTGCAACAGCTGGTCATCCAGGAATGCTTGGTGTGGTTGGAAAAAAAGTAGCAGCGGTAAATGCGTCAATGATGGGAAAAAAGAATAAAACCAATTTGATGACAAAATTGGCTTTTGGTGATTTTAATAAAAAATATGAAAAGCGTACTGAAAAAGATTGGCTAAGCCGTGATAACGATGTTGTAGATAAGTACATTGCAGATCCTTACTGTATGCAAATATTTACTTCTCAGTTTTTTAATGATATGCTAGAAGGAATTTTGGAAATCAATAAGTTGTCCAATATGGAAAAAGTTGCCAAGCATAAACCAGTTTACTTATTTGCTGGAGATATGGACCCTGTTGGCGATTACGGTAAAGGCCCGGTAGAGGTGAAAGAAAAGTTAACAAAAGCGGGAGTAGAGGACATTGAATTAAAAATATATCCAGAGGGACGACATGAGATGTTAAATGAAATCAATAAAAAAGAAGTATATCAAGATGTGCTAACTTGGATTGAAAATAGAATTACAAAATGAGTATCACCGAAAACATTAAAAACATAAAAGCTGAATTGCCTGCATCTGTAACACTTGTTGCAGTTTCCAAAACTAAACCTAACGAAGCTATTGAAGAAGCATATGCTACTGGGCAAAGAGTTTTTGGAGAGAATAAAGTGCAAGAATTAGTGAGCAAATATGAAGCATTACCCAAAGATATTGAATGGCATATGATTGGTCATTTGCAAACTAATAAAGTGAAGTATATTGCGCCATTTGTAAGTCTTATTCACGGTGTTGATAGTTTGAAATTGTTAAAAGAAATCAATAAACAGGGTGCAAAACACAATCGTAAAATTCCGGTGCTGTTACAAATGCACATTGCAGAAGAGGATACTAAATTTGGATTAAATGAAGAAGAGTTAAACGAAATCATTTCAGTAATCAAAGATTTTTCAAATGTTGAGATAAGAGGGTTGATGGGAATGGCAACATTTACAGAAGATCAGGATAAAATAACAAGAGAGTTTAATTCGTTGAAGTTCATTTTTGATAAAGTAAATAATCAAAAGGAGTTAGGGTTTAATGTTTTATCTATGGGAATGAGTGGAGATTATAACTTGGCAATTTCATGTGGGAGCACAATGATTCGAGTGGGAAGTTCCATATTTGGTGCTCGAAATTACAATTGATATTTTTGTTTATCGAAGATAAAAACCATTAAAGCAAGTTTTTTGGCAGTTATGACGAAAAAGGTTTTCAGTATTTAGAAACACTATTACCTTTGCAGTAGGGGTAGTTAAATAATGTGCTACTTCTAATAGTAGCACATAGTCCTGACTTCGTAAGAAGTCAGGACTTTTTTTTTACATTTGCTGCACATTGGATATCCTGATTACCATATTATATTTTCTTTTGTTTTGCTGGCTTTTAAAAAAATGGAAGTTTTTTAAAGCATCAGGCATCAAGCATCAATATCTCTGGATTTTTTTTACTTTAAAATTCGTTGCTAGTTTGGGGTTGTATTTGGTATATACAGAAATGTACCCCGAACGAATGGAGGCAGATATTTTTAAATACTTTGATGACAGTCTCTTTATATTCAATGGTTTATTAAAGCACCCAAGTGATTTTATTCGTTTACTGGTTGGATATGATGTTGAAAATCAATACTTCTTTGATAATTATTACATTCACATGAATAATTGGGATAGGGCATATGACAGTAATATTTACAACGATAGTCATACTATAATTAGAATTAATGCGGTCATAAGAATGTTCTCATTCGGAGTATATCATGTTCATAGTTTGTTTTTTTGCATGTTTTCAATGATTGGTACGGTGGCTATTTATAGGGTCGTTAAAAACCATTTTATAAAACTTCAGAAAACACTGTTATTACTTTTGTTTTTGATGCCTTCACTTTTTATATGGACTTCAGGTGTGCTAAAAGAAGGAATTCTAATTATGGCTTTAGGAATTATGATTTTTGCTATTCATAAAGTTCTAGAAGGAAACAACAAGAAAGAATCGTGGGCATTGATTTTAATTACCTTGTTTCTACTGTTGTATATTAAGTTTTACGTACTTGTCGCATTTTTACCCGCAATAATTTGTTTTTTAGTTGCTCATTTTACCAAAGTGAAAAAAGTGTTTATCTACGGTGGTCTATTAAGTTGTTTTGGAATTTTAGTAATGAATGCCAAGTATATTCCACCACACGTAGATATGGTAAAGATTTTGGAACGCAAACAAAGTGATTTCAAGCGTTTAGCAGAATGGCAACATGCAGGAAGTGAGTTTGAATTGACATCTATAGAACCTACGTTTTTTGGAATTGTAAAAGTGGTGCCTGAAGGTCTTTTGAATTGTTTTGTGAGACCATTGCCCTGGAATGCACAAAATGCGATGTATTATCCTGCAATAATTGAGAATGTGATTGTTTTAATGCTGCTCATTGGAGTTGTGTTGGCATTTTATTTCAAAGAGATTTATATCAAACCGGAAGCAAAGAACCTTCTTTGGTTTTGTTTTATTTTTACACTACTTCTTTTTACAATTATTGGAATTACCACACCAGTTGCTGGAGCACTTGTAAGGTATAAAGTTCCTGCTTTGCCTTTTCTTATAACTGGATTACTCTATTTACTTCAAAATTCTAAAAATTTGAATTTCATTGAGCGAAAACTGCCAAAATTACTTCAATCCAAATAATCTAATAGCAAAGCGTTCTAGAGTCTAAAGTCTAGCATCTAAAGTCTATCAGCGCAGTGGTCTAGTATCTATGAGCGGTAGCGGTCTATTGTCTGAAGTCTATTATCTTAAAACCCCACCTTCACCAAATATCCCGAATGACTCCTCACATTCATTACCGTACCATCTTCAAACATCAAGTACTGCCCCTTGATTCCAGTCAATTTCTTTTCAATAATAGGAGTACTGTCTAGTTTCATAGATTTTACTTTTTCGGGGTAACTCAATACCGGAAAGTGAAGTTGTTGAATTGGCTCTCGATACTTCACGAACTCCTCCAGTTCTTCTGGTACGTATTCTAGCAAATAGTCTCTTGCTTCCTCTAGAGAAAGGTCATTCAAATCATTCTTTAGCATTTTTTGCCAACTGGTTTTATCTGCTACGTAATCCTTTAGCGCAACTTCTATTAAGCCCGCTGCTTGACGGTATGGCGTCTCCGCAATAATCATTGCTTCTACCGCACCTTGGTCTATCCATCTTGTAGGGACTTGTGTAGACCTTGTAACGCCTACTTTTACACCTGAGGTTTTAGATAGGTACACATAGTGCGGCTGTAAATGATTTCTTCTTTCCCATTCTTCATCACGCAATGCTATTCCTTCATGGATTCTACTCAACTCCGGTCTTATGATACTTTCCACTGCCATGGGAGAATTCATAAAAGCATCATAACTCATGCCTTCTCCAAAAGTTTTTTTGATTTTTTCACCTGTGACTGTACAGTTTATTTGATGCTGGAATTCAATGTAAATGGTTTTTCCAACATGTTCATTCAATGAAATGACTTCTCCTTTTTCAAGATTGTTGTTCAATACCATTCCATATTGTACTTCTTCGCCCTCTAGAGCGGTTTTCATTTTTCTGAGGTTTCCTAAATGCATGATTGCTTACTGTTTCTACAAAAGTAGCATTAATCATTAATTAAAAGTGAGCAAAAAGATGGATGAAGGTTTTTTGTTACTTTTGGCCTATCAAGAAGTATCTAAAATATTTATTACTCCTATTTTTTGTTATTCCAAGAGTCGGGTTTTCTCAAGACCCGGCTTATTATACCATTGGAGAAAAAGAGTTTGCAAATCTAGATATCTATGGATTGCTTTATGATGAAAGTACGGATGTGATGTTCATCGCAACCAACAGTGGAATATACGCCTATAAACAAAATAACTTCATACTAATAAAAGGACATAAGAATCAAATTGGTAATTCATTTTTTGATTTAGATCAAAATGATAAAGGTGAAATTTTTTGTAGTAACCTCAGTGGCCAAATATTCCAAATAAAAGAGAATGCACTTAAGATTATTTATGAACCAAAAGGTGGACAGGGAAAGTTTATTAATTATGAATTATTACCCAATAATAAAATTGCAATTGTATTTTATGAAGCATTGATATTCCAAAATGAAGATGGTTCTTTTACTGCTAAATATAATATTGAAAACCAATTAGCAGTTGACGGAGACACTATTCATTTATTTTACGCATTTAGCTATCTTGATTCAAAAGTTTATATCCATGGTATTTCTAAAGGTCATAATCATTTTATTGTCTTAGACGAATCCTTCAAACTCCTTAGTAGTAAAAAAGAAATAAGAAATTCTCAAACTATTAATAGAATTGTAAAACAAGATGATGTGGTTTATGGCATTAGGAATGACGGGTCTGTTTTAGGTAATGGCGCTTCTTTATTTGAGAATTTTGAACTACAAGAAAAGGAAAGAATATTCTCATTAAATGACAGCACTGTCATCGGTCTTAATTCCCAAAAAGGATTTAGGTATTTATCCTTGAATGCTGGAAAGGATACACTTTCAGCTACTCCAACTTTCTTTGATGAAATTTTTATCTCTGCACATGCACAATTAGAGAATGGCACTTTACTTTTTGGCACTTTTGGAGAGGGAATAATTGTAGTAAGCAATCCATTAATCGTAAAAAGTGAACACAAAGAACTTTTTCTTGGTATAGCCACTTCTCCCGATAATGAGGTAAGAATTAGCTGTAGATCAGGGGAAATATTTGAAATTAAAGAAAACCGCCTCAACCTTGTGGACAAAGTGCCACATAATGTTGATAATGTATACTATATACCGGATTTAGATTTCTTTAAAAAATTAGGATATGAAGATTTTGTTTACAATGACTCAAGAAAGACATTTTATCATTCCATAGATATTAATGCAGTGGATTCCAGCTTTGTTTTTAGTTCTGATAAAAACGGTCTGATTTGTGACTATTGGAATAAAACGAAAATTAAAAATATTTTTTTTAAAAGCAGTCAAATTCAGAAATTAAAACATTTGTTTCAAGCGTCTAGGACAACTTCTTCTGTGTGGAATCCTAAAGATAGTTTGCTTTATATAGGCACCAGTACGGGGTTGTTATACAGAAGACTTGAAGATAGTATTGTTTCTGAACTTAGGTTTAATAACCAACATTTAGAAGTAAATGATTTATTTTTTAGCAATGAAAAACTTCTTTGTGCCACCGAGAAAAATGGTTTGTTAATCTTTAAAAACAATAAACTTTTATTTCAGCTTACGGAAAATGAAGGGTTGCTTTCTAATACCGTCAACCAAGCCGAATTGAAGGGTGATGTAATTTATTTGGTTACGAAAAATGGATTGCAGTTGTATAATTTAAAAACTAACGAATTTATCGGCCTTGGTCTTATGGAAGGTGTAGAACCCGAAAAAATAACCAAGTTCGCATTGAGCAATGATAGGTTGTGGCTGATAGAAAAACATAGTTTTTTGTCTTTGGAAATAGATAAAATAGTAAACCATACCAATGAGCAACAAATTGCTAAGCTTTATTTTGATTCTTTACTAGTAAACGGTCATGTTATAGATTACAGCAGTAAAACTGAATTCGGATTTGATCAAAATGCATTTACCTTTTACTTTGATTATAGAAATTTAATAACCAAAAGTGAAACTCAAATTGAATATGCATTATTAGGTTTTTATGATGATTGGAAAGCGATCCCTTCTACTCAAAACATTGTTGAATTTCAATCTTTGCCAGTTGGTAAATACACTTTTCTATTAAAAGCAAGTTACAGAAACCAAGAAACAGAAACATTTTCGTATTCTTTTGAAATTCTACCACCATTTTGGCAGCGCTGGTGGTTTTATGTGCTGATAGGGGTGGTTGGTGCAGGTTCAATAGCATTAATTGCAGTTTATCGCATTAGAAAATTGCGAAAAAAAACCAAAGAAGAACTTTTAAAGAAAGGGATGGAGCAGGATGCTATCAATGCTCAGTTAAAAGCAATTAAAACGCAGATGAATCCTCACTTTATTTTTAATTCTATCAATTCTATTCAAGATTTGGTATTGCAAAAAGAAACACTTAAATCCTATGATTATTTAGTAGAGTTTTCCAAAATGGTACGCACAATTTTGGACTTTTCGGAAAGGGAGTTCATTCCTTTGGAGGAGGAAATTGACTTTTTGGATACGTATTTAGGCTTAGAGAAATTGAGATTTCAAGACGATTTTGATTTTGAAATAATTGTTGAAACTAATTCCAAGTCTGTTTTAATTCCCTCTCTCATTATTCAGCCATTTGCAGAAAATGCCATAAAACACGGATTATTGCATAAAGAAGGTCCCAAAAAGCTAAAAATATCATTTAAACATAAAGGAAACACCATTGTGTGCATAGTAGAAGATAATGGAATTGGTATTGAAGAAGCCCAAAAAATAAAATATAGACAGAGTAATTCGCACAAATCTTTTTCCACTGATGCAATCAAGAAGCGACTTCAACTACTGGAAGTACAAACCAATAGCAAGGCACATTATGAGATTGAAAATCAAGTGGATAGTGAAGGGATTGTACAAGGAACAAAAGTGGTAATTATTCTTCCTGTAAAACACTAAAATTGCATTTCGTTAATCTAATCTAGCATTTGCTAAAGAATTTTGAAGATAGAAAGTTATAACTGTTAAACTTGTAGTGTGAAAAAAATTAGAACTTTAATAGTAGATGATGAGTTAGCGGCTCGAAACGTTATATCCAACCTATTGGAGTTAACTTTTCCTCAAATTGAGATAATAGAAAAAGTCGCCAATGTACCCGATGCTGTGCTCAGTATTAAAAAGTATAAACCAGATTTGGTATTTCTTGACATTGAAATGCCCAAATACGCAGGATATGAACTAGTTAAATTTTTTGATCAAATTGATTTTCAAATTATTTTTGTGACAGCTTATAATCAGTATGCCATTAAAGCGTTTGAGATTAATGCTGTAGATTACTTACTGAAACCGATAGAAAGAACAAGGCTAGAGATGGCTGTTAAAAAGGCGGAAGCGAGAATTGCAGATAAGCATGATTCCGAAAAGTATCAAGCGCTTTTGGAAGAGTTGAGTGTAGAAAACTCCCCATCTATTACACTTTCAGAATCAGGTAAAAAACAAATAGTTAGAATCAAAGAAATAGAAGCAGTCTGTGCGCAAGGAGCCTATTCTGAAGTTTATTTGACTTCTGGTGAGAAGATCACAATCAGCAGAAACATTGGCTTACTCGAAGAAGAATTTCAGCAAGACTCTAATTTTTTTAGAAGTCATAAATCTTGGCTTATTAATATTTCTCAGGTAGAATCTTATACCAAAAGTGCGCAAACTATATTACTTAAGAGTGGAATAGAATGTAAATTGTCAAGGTTTAAAAAGAAAGATTTTGAAGAAATTGTAGAAAATCTTTAAACTTTGTGCAGTTGGTTAATTAATTAAAGCACTTCCTAAATCATATTTTAATCCTGTTCGGTTGATTCATATTTTTATTTAAAATTAAATATTATGAAAATAAAACTACTACTTTCTGCGTCTATTATTACATCCGGATTGATAGGTCAAACCTATCAAGAAATAACAGGAACAGCTTTTTCCACAGGGGCGAACCCTTCAATGGAATTTTTTGATAAGGATGGAGATGGTGACAAGGATGTCATGATTTGTGCTTATGACCATTTAGTATCTGCTCCATTTTCAAGACTTTATGAAAATGATGGTGCAGGTAATTTTAGTTTAGTCTCGGGTCCTTTTGAGGGAATAAACCTAGGTGATTTGGCAATTGGGGATATAGATGGAGATAATGATTTAGACATGATTATTATCGGAAAAAATGGATCAGAAAACTCTTCCACAAAAGTGTATCTTAATAATGGTTCAGGAGTATACACAATTAAGCCAGGAACTGGACTGCCAAATATAGGAGCTGGCTGTGCTGAATTAGCAGATTTAGATGCTGATGGAGATTTAGATTTGTTTATTGATGGCTCTACTGCAGCTTCTTATCCTTTTGTAAACTACGTTGGACTATTTGTAAATGATGGCGCAGGTAACTTTACGCAAAATACATCGAATAATTTTTTGTCAAGATTTCAAAGTTCAAAGTTAATAGATCTTGATAATGATGGATACATAGATATTGTAAATAGTGGGTACTCTAACGGGATTGGTTATGGAACAGATTTCTATAAAAACACGGGCGCAATGAATTTCAATAGTAGAGTATCTATTTCTAGTTATGGAGGAGAAATTGGTCTTATAGATGTCAATAATGACAACGCTATGGATATGGTTATTGGAGGAACAGATGATGTTACAAACAACAAAGGAGTTGATGTATTTTTAAATAATGGAAGTGCGTCATTTACGATAGTTGCGGGAAACTCTTTTGGGTCTTACAATGATGTTTATTTTACAGCAAATGATTTTGACGGAGATGGATTTAAGGATTTGACACTTGTAGGATGGGAGTCTGTAGGAAGTGGCCATGTTGCTAAGCAGTTTATAAACAATGGTTCTGGTGTGATGACAGAAAACACAAATGCTGTTTTTACAGGTGTAAGAAATGGAAACATTATCTCAGAAGATGTAAATGGTAACGGTAATTTAGAAATTTTCATAGTAGGTTATACAAACTCAGGAAACATTGCTAAACTTTATGAGGAGGTGCCTCCTTGTGTAGTAAACATCCCTGATGCTAATTTTAAGGCTTCTTTGGTCGGGAATAATTTGATTAACACTAATGCTGATTCAGAAATACAGTGTTCGGAAGCAGCAAGTTTCAACGGCTCCATTGATTGCTCAGGTTTAAATATTTCAGACTTAACAGGTATTGAAACTTTTACAGCAATCTCTCAATTGTTTTGTACGTCTAATTCTTTGACCACTTTGGATGTTTCCAACAATACAGCACTTACAACGCTTTATTGTAATTCAAATTCATTAAGTGCAATAGACGTTTCCTTGCATACTAACTTAGAATATTTTGACTGTAGCGATAATTTATTAAGCACTATAGATGTTTCCAACAATACAAGTTTACGGTATTTTGGCTGTATTTCAAACTCCTTAAGTAGTTTGGACGTATCCAATAATGTTGACCTTACATCACTTTATTGTTACTCTAACACGTTAAGCTCTATTGATGTTTTCAGCAATGTTGATCTCATTGAGTTTAAGTGTCACGCGAATATGCTAACAAGTTTGGATGTATCCAACAACGCAGCATTAACATCACTTAGTTGTCATACTAATTCTTTAACTAGTTTGAATATGGCAAATGGAAATAATACAAATGTTACAAGTTTTCAAAGTGCTAATAACCCAAACCTAACCTGTATTCAAGTAGATGACGTTACCTATAGCACCGCAAACTGGACAAGCATTGATGCCGCTTCAAGTTTTAGCACTAACTGTGCTGGTAATATTGGGATAAATGAAACATTAAATTTAGATATCAATATCTTCCCTAATCCCACAACAGGAATAGTTACATTCTCATCTACAGAAAGCATTGCTATAGTAGAAATCTACAATCTAACTGGACAGAAAGTGAACCAGTTTAGCAATACAAAAACTATAGACATTAGCAACTTGCCAAGCGGAATTTATACAGCAACTATTCAAACTAAAAGCGGTAAAACTGCCCTTAAAAAACTCGTAAAAGAGTAATTGTGATGCCAGTTAAATTGAGGAATGCGCCAAAGCAAACGAAGTTGCTTTTTTTATGTTATGACACAGTGAATAATATGCATAGCATTTGCTACGGATATTGTGAGTAAGGAAATAGAATGAAAAATGAACGAGTTGGACTGGTGCATTACTTATTTTAATTGGTTGAAAAGCCGCCTTATGTTTTTTGCATAAGGCGGCTTTTTGCAGTTAGTTAAATATAATTATCAGTTCGTTAACTAGTCTTAAGGAAAGTCTCATGGAGCATTACATTTGTTCCAAACAAATAATAGCAATTATGAATCAAATAAATAGAGCTAAATATGTCCTAATCCTTTTTTGCTTGGCACTGAGTAGTGCGGTAATAGGCCAAGAAAAAGCATTGTCTCTATACAAAAATCAAGGAAGTTATATTTCAGGGCCAAGGGGCTTTGAGGCTAAAGACTGTGTTCTCATGGGTGTTTTTGATACAGAAAATTTTGGGATGTTATATTATGGTTATTTTGTTAATGAGGACAGTCAATTTAGGGCAGGATTTAAGGCCCATAATATGAAGTCACTTGTTATTAAAAACGAACACAAAGTATTTACTGCAGGGTGTGCATTGCCAAATGATGAAATTGTCCTCGCAGCTGAAGGGTATTTGATCAGAGAGAAGTTGTCAATAACGGGTTCAGTTACCTTAAAAACAAAAGAATTATTGGCAGGGGTTGTGCCTTTAGCAATGGCAAATATCGGTAATAATAGAGTTATGAGTATATGGCGAAATTCAGAAACAAATCAATTGTATCTTCAAGTTTGGGATTATCAATTAAACGAAATGAAAAGCATTTTACTTCAGGATACTAAAGAGGAGTTCACTGCGTGTATAGATGTTAGTACAGATATGACTAAAGCAGCTGTTCTTTACAAGCGAGTAGAAGGCGGGGGGTTAGCATCCCAAACAATAGTCCTACAGATGAGTATTGGAAACGAATTAATGGCGGATGATTTAAAAGCAGATTGGGAGTATGAAATTGGGCCTGAATACCTTCCTTATGGATGTCGGTTTACTGCAGAGAATGAACTGGTAGTATTGACACTTACCGAAGACTCTCCAAATCAATATAGAAGCATTGGAATAGTGAAAATTAGCAAAGAAGGTAAGTATGTTGTTAGTAATGCTTTTAATACTATCAACCCAACCTTGTGGTCAAGAGATGAAGGATCTTCTATCAGTCTATATAAGGAAGACGAATTGTATTTGGATGATGAAGCAAGTTATTTCTTAGTAGAAAACGAATTAGAAGGAGAGTTGTATATTGTGGGGAGAATGGAGTCTGAAAAAATTAATTATAAGTTTGCGGGCAAAAGTGATTACACCTATGGCGATTCTCCATTTATGATTGGGATTAATGAAACCTCCTTAGAGGTTGAAAATTTTGATTTTATTGACTTCGTAGATGAAGAAGGGCAAAGAGATAAAGGTCTTTATAAAGAAATGCATAGTTACAATTATTCCAAATTAGATTATCATTTTGCTTATATGACACCGTATGAATATTTAATAATAGAATTACCACATAAATGGAGTTACGGTGTAACATATTTATGGAAGGGGCATCTCAGTGAAGATGCTAAGAAAGGTGATGTAACTCAAGGTGCTTCCTCCAGCACTTCCAACTCTTCCGCTAACAATTCAAATTCTTCAAAAACACAGACCAAATATTACGTCAAAAACACGACTGGTAAATCTGTTAAAATTGGTAACGGTTCAGGTTGGACTTATGATCTTTCCAACGGTTCAACGCGAGAAATTGATTGCGATAGACCAACTTATATAATGGTTCTTAATGGATCGAGTTGTGAGACAGGCTCCCAAATTTCAAATGGAAAAGGCGTTTGTGGGAAAACAATAGATTTTTAGTCTAATAAACCCCTAAAAAAGTAATTGTGATACCAGTTAAATTGAGAAATGCGTCAAAGCAGGCGAAGTTGCTTTTTTATGCTATGACGCAATGAACAATATGCGTAGCATTTGCTACGGATATTGTGAGTAAGGAAATAGAATGAAAAATGAACGAGTTGGACTGGTATATTACTTATTTTAATTGGTATTATTCATACAATTGGTTGGAAGGCCGTCTTATGCATTTTGTATGAGGCGGCTTTTTTGCAGTTGGTTAATCAAATGCTGCAGTTGGTTAAGTAAATACGGTTTGATAAAGACGTTCTCCTATCTTCGGATGAATTAACATAATTAGCACAAAATGAAATTTGCCAATATTAAAAACAACTTAACCCTATTATTATCTATTCTTATTACGCAATTTTTTTATGCTCAAGACCTGAATCAAAAAGTAGCGATAAAAGAGTTCAAAGCAAACACCTATAAAAACTGGAAAGTTGCGGGAGGTTATTCCACAAAGGAAGATGGAACGAGAGATATATCCTACAAATATGACGATGATGGTAATGTGAATGTTATATTGCTTGGCAAAGCAGAGTATGAGTTGGATTATGTAAAAGATAGTTATGGTAACAAACTTTACACAGGCACACATTTTCGCAATAAAGGTGGGTCATTTAATATTGTGTACATGAGCGGCAAACTATATGTCTTCAAAATGATGGCAGATGGTTCTTTTGGCTCAGTGCATAGTGTTATTGCCAAAAAAGGCGGCTCCGTAGAGAAGGCAGATAAGCAGTTGGAAAGTTACGCTGTCAAAATTCAGGAAATCAAAAAACAAAAAGAGATAGAACTTAAGGCTGTAGCAAAGAAAAACAACCCTGAATCTTTTTATGCTGAAGTAGGTAAAGAATATGAAGGCTTCAAAAGAGTAAAAAACAAGCAAGGGAAATATGGTTTCATTAATTCCGAAAATGAATTGGTTATTCCTTGTAAGTATGATGATGCATACGAAGCATTTAATAGCGGTATAATTGGCATAATATTAAATGACAATTATGGTTACATAGATTCAAAAGAAAATGTCATAATTAAAATTGACAAAAAGTATGTAGGGATCATTCGTAATAATTTAATTCTAGTCGAAGAGTCTAATGGAGTTTATAATTTATATGACTTGAATGGCAAAGTTAAGCAAGGTCCATTTGCTAATGCTTATTGGGACAAGAACCAATTGACATATTATGTGAAAAAGGAGAATGATCACGGTTTTCTTCAAAAAGACAATTCTATTGATTGGGTGCTCAAGAATAGAGATTTCGATACGTTTTCTGTAAGTGGAGATTTTTATGTCGTTGGAAAAAACAATAAAAAAGGATTGATTGATGCCAAAACAAAACAAGATATTCTAAAACCAACTTTAGACGTGATTTACGGAGCTACGGAAGGTGTTTTTGTTGTTGAAAACGATAAAAAGTTTGGCCTTTATAAGCCAAAAACAGGATTTATAACTGAGGTAATTTACAATGATGCCTATTCATTTAAAAATGGAAAAGCGGCTATTATCGCTAATGGATTAGAAGGGTCTGCTGATTTAAATGGTAATATTACTTGGGGAGATGGGTCCAAAACAAGTGGAGTGGCCTTAAAAACACCATTAAGTTCATGGAGGAATGGTTATTCATCTTCAGGTGTACTTGTAAATAGTCAACTTACTCCAGTTGGCAAAGGGAGTTTAAAAGGTTTTGTGGATGATAAAGGAGTGCTAAAGATTCCATTAAAATATAGTAGCACAAGTAATTTTGTGGATGGAAGAGCAACTGTAACTGAAAGTGGTAAAACTTTTCAGATTAATGAGTTGGGAGAAAAGGTTGAGTATAAATCTGGAGTTGGGAATAGCATTGAAATGAGTTTCAGTTATGCCACATTGAATAGTAAATCTTTTCATTTTGGAATAATTTGGGATAAGAAAACAGGAGATAATCGTATTTTCTACAGCCGAGATATTTATCAATATGATTTCAAAGGGAAAAGTAACTGGACATTACCCAAAGCAGACTTGTTGTCTATTATGGATGCTCATGGAGATATAATGATGAAGGCTCAAGCATTTTATGAACAGAAGAAGGATGGAAAAGAAGGGACAGAGGTTTTTGTTTGGAATACGCACACAGGTAAATATTT
>JBFHGR010000009.1:0-49582 GCA_041583015.1 Parvicella sp.
GAGAGGTTTATGCTATGTCATCCTTTTTTACAGCACTAGTTTTTTGGGCAATTTTTAAATGGGAAAGAGAAACCGAAAAACACGAAGAAGCAATTGAACAAGGTAAACCAACCAATTTTAATCCTAACCGTTGGTTGATTTTTATTGCCTACATGATTGGACTTTCTATTGGAGTTCACCTTTTGAACTTATTGGCTATTCCAGCAATTGGTTTTGTGATTTATTTCCAAAAAACTAAAGTTGTTGATTTGAAAGGTATTTTATTAGCGGGTGTTATTTCACTTCTTACACTTGGTATTGTACAGTCTGTAGTTATACCTAAAATTCCAACTTTGGCAGATTTCTTTGAGAGAACATTTACCAATTCATTTGGGATGGGATTCAATACAGGTTTTATCTTCTTTATGATAGTAGTAATTACTGGTCTAACATTAGGCATCAGATACACTGCTAGAAAAGGAAAGTTGCTTTGGAATAATATCATGGTATCATTGACAATGCTGCTGATTGGTTACTCATCATTTGCTATGATTATTGTGAGATCTAACGCTAATACACCTTTGGATGAAAATAACCCAGAAACTTTATCTTCTTTTGTGTCGTACTTAAACCGTGATCAGTATGGTTCTTGGCCAATTCTTTATGGTCAATACTGGAATTCTCCAGGAATGAATGGAGGTTGTTCTCCTGATGTTTTGGAAGCACCAAAAGCTATTTATTCAAAAGCATATGTGGCGAAATTAAAGCAGACAGTTTTAACTGGAGCCAATACTGCGCAAAAAGAAAAAATTCAAGAAGTTGTTAATCCGTTGGGAATTCCTCTAATTATTAATGTGAAAAGCGGAGCGTACAACATTTCAACGCCAAGATTTAAGAATTATGTGAAGTATCAAGGAGAGTATGTGAAGCCAGATGCTGGATTGGCTGCTGAACTAGGAGAATCCTTAGATTTTGAAGTTTCATTCATGAATTTGTTCGATTTTGAGCAATATAAAAAACAGGTAGCTGCTGCTAATGATGAATTGGCTGCTGCTGGAGTGGATTTCAAATTAGATATTGAGCAAGAAGCTAACCCAGCCTATGTAAATAATTATGCAGGTAAAGTGGGGGAAAGAAAAACTAATCCTGAGTACAATACATTTTTGCCAAGAATGTACAGAACAGGAGAAGGAGCAAAGTATATGGCTTGGATAAATTATCACGAACATACACATGACTTAAGTCTTCCGGGAGATCCGAGAATTGGTGTTCCTGGTGCTACAAAAGCAGATCAACATGCTTATCTGCAAAAATTATACAGTGAAACAGGTAACGAGGAGTATAAAAACTATGCGAATCAATTGGCTAAAGATGGAATGTATAAGCCAAATTTCTGGAATGAAAATATTTCTTATATGTTCAATTACCAAATTGGGTGGATGTATTTGAGATACTTTATGTGGAATTTCTCTGGTCGTCAAAATGATACGCAAGGATATGGTTTGAACGGAGGAGGAAAAAGATATCTGGAAGGAAATTGGCTTTCTGGTGTAGATTTTATTGATGAGCAACGATTAGGGTCACAGGCTAATTTGCCTGCTTTTATTGCAGAAAATGCTGGTTACAATACCTATTATATGTTGCCATTAATTTTAGGATTAATAGGGTTTATTTTTCATGCTGTTAGAGCGCCTAAAGATATGGTCTCTGTGCTATTGTTGTTCTTGTTGACAGGATTGGCTATTGTTGTTTACCTGAATCAAAAACCTATGGAGCCAAGGGAAAGAGATTATGCTTATGCAGCATCATTTTATGCCTTTGCTGTCTGGATTGGAATTGGTGTATATGCCTTATTTGATGCCGCAAGAAACTTTAATTGGAAAAACATAGGAATGATTGCAGCATATTCATTTGGTGCAGGTATTTTTATTTACATCATAGAATTGATTAGCGGAGGAGAATATCCATCACACGCTTTTAGTTTTTCTATTTTATTTATCTCGCTGATAGGTTTAGGAATGTATTCATTGGTAGGATTTGTTGGTCATTCATTAAAGAATGCTCAGGTTACCGGAAGTTTAGCTACGGTGTTAGGTTTGGTTATTCCAACAATACTTTGCGTGCAGAACTGGGATGATCATGATCGTTCTAATAGATCCACAGCAAGAGATTTTGCTTATAATTATTTATTGTCTTGTGATCCAAAATCTGAAGAAGGTAAAGGAGCCATAATTTTCACTAATGGAGATAATGATACTTTCCCATTGTGGTATTTGCAAGAAGTTGAAGAGGTAAGAACTGATGTTCGTGTGGCAAATATGAGTTTATTAGGTACGGATTGGCATATCAATCAAATGAAACGTCAGGCCTATGATTCTGAGCCATTACCAATTACGATGAACGAATTTAGTTATAGAAACGGAACTCGTGATTATGTTATTATTAAAGAAAATAACGCTAAGAAATATAAGAGTGGAGCCAAATGGGTGAAAATAGATAAAACAGCTTCGGATATTTTAAGTCAAGTAAATAATTTGGATGCGGATAAATTGAAATTAGCATATGCTGAATTATTGAGATTGAAGAAAGCTGCGGCAATTGGAGCAACTTATAAATCCAATAATATTGCATCTAAAAATATGCCAAGTAGTATTGAAGCAAGTATAGATGCGGCAAAACTTGATTCTGCAGACTTGATGATGGTTGATTCTTTTTATGGTTACCTCGTAAATGAATCAAATAAATTACAAGCGGCAACAGACGAAGCGCTTAAACAACAGTTGGCAGAAGGATTGGCTAAAGTAAAAGAAAGCGCCTTCGGCCAGTTGAGTCAAGAAATTGATGCTAACTTAAGTAAATGGGCTACAGTTAAGTATTCGTTGAAAGAGGCTATGGCGTTTATGTTGGATGATTCTAATATGTCAAGTGATTTTGGAACTTGTCAAGAAGAGGCGTTCTTAGATTTTAAGTCGGTCTACATTACAGTTGATAAAGAGGCGGCATTGAAAAATGGCATCATCACTCAGGAGCAAATGTCGGAAGTAAAAGACACCTTAACTTGGGATATATCCGGTAGCGTGATTTATAAATCTGATATGGCAGTACTTGATATGTTTAGCAATTACAAATGGGATAGACCTATTTATTTTGCTAGCCAACAAGGATTGCAGGCTAATAGTAACATCATGAGGTACCTTCAATCAGAAGGGCTGGCATTTAAATTTACACCAATTGATTTTGGGCCTAAAGGAGGCGTTAACATCGATAAGATGTATAACTTAATGATGGATAAAGAAAATGGCTTCAAATGGGGTAATATGAATGCAGGGGGCGTATTAGTTGATTATTATACTTTACGTCAAGTTAGAAACCTTAGAGTTCAAATAATGTTGTTTACAGACAAATTAATTGAAATGGGTGAAAAACAAAAAGCAATTGATGTATTGGACAGAACTTTTGAAGTAATGCCTATTGAGGGTAGTAAAGTGCCACAAGATGATATCTGTTATTATTTATGTGCAAACTATTTTGATGCTGGAGCAATAGAAAAAGGGAATGCTTTAGGTGCTAAATTGGCTCAGATTAAATTAGATGAAATCAGTTATTATCTTTCTCAAAATGATTACTTCTTTAATCAGATGTCATCTGAATTTGGTAGAGCAATGAATATGCTTGAAATGCTTAGATCTAACACTAATCAGAAAGCGATGATGGAATTCAATTATTCATTTAACTCTATTTATCAAGGTTATGGTAACAAGAAAAATGAAATGTACCAGCAAGCGGTAGAAGGACAAATCACTCCTCAACAATATGATGAGAATGATAAAGCATTGGATGTAGCATTTGTTCAGCAATTGCAAGATGCTGCAGATGCAAATGAATTGTATGCTTCTGATGAGTCTAGAACTGTTTTCTCAAATGTTGGGTTCTTAGACGCAACTAATTATAAGGAAGTGATGACAAAAGCTAAAGAGAAATTCATGGCCACTCAAATGGATAAGAAAGATCTTTACTTAGATGCACAAACATTCCCTAGAGATGTTGTTATCTTATGGAATTGTGCTTTGTTACTTCAAAAATAACTAGTTGAACTATTTTGTAAAAACACCAAAAATACTGCATGCTTTATACAAGGATGCAGTATGGTTTTTACCTAATTCGGAGAATAAAATCTACCTAACTTTTGATGATGGACCAATTCCTGAAATTACAGAGGAGTGTCTAGATTTACTTGCTGAGTTTAATATCGTAGCAACATTTTTTTGTGTAGGTGAAAATGCGCGCAAGCATCCTGCTATCTTAAATAGAATTTTAGCAGAAGGTCATGTTGTTGGCAACCATTCTTACAATCATATAAAAGGTTGGAAAACTTCAGACTCTGAATACATAGATAATGTAAAACTTTGCAACGAATATGTCAAGAGTAATCTGTTTAGACCTCCATATGGAAAGGCTAAAAGAAGTCAACTAAAGTCTTTAAGAAAAGATTATAAAATAATCATGTGGGATTTGTTGAGCGGTGATTTTGATCCAAGTGTAACAGTGGAAAAAGGAGTCAAAAATGTGGTTGCTAAAACAGAATCAGGTTCCATTATCGTGATGCATGACAATGAAAAGTGTGGTAAAAAAATGCTTGCAATATTGAAAGAAACAATTCCACAATTACTAGCAAAAGGATTCGTTTTTGAAAAACTAGCCTAATTTTATAATTTGATTTGAAACATCGACTGGAACCTATGAAATGGAGATGTCTGAACTATTAAATTTCTCCGAAAGGTCGAAATGACATTCAAAAGAGATTAAATGCTAACTAAGTAAATTCTAATAATTCATTCTTATCTTTTCAGGGTAACTGTTCCTGAGTGCTCGTATTTTTTACCATCTATTCCTTTGGCAGAAATAATAACAACATAAGTGCCTGTGGATAAGTCTTCTCCAAATTTATCTTTACCATCCCACTCTTGGTTGATGTTATCAGATTGGTAAATCATTTCTCCTTTTGTATTAAGAATAGCCAAAGAAAAGGATGCGATATTTTTACCTTCTACTCTAAAGAAATCGTTTGTGCCATCATTGTTTGGTGTAAACACGTTAGGTATTTTAGTCAAAGCACTATTGGCCAATACTTCTATCACTCTAAAGTCTTGAAATGCTTTTCCGTCCTTATTTGTTACCGTAAGCGTCACTGTATATTTTCCAACTTTTTCAAAAGTATGGGCCACTGCATTATCTGTACTTGTAGTTCCATCTCCAAAATCCCAACTTGCAATACCTTGTTCGGAGTGGTGCGCAAAAGAAACTTCTAGTGGCGCATAGCCACCAACAGGCATAGCCACAATGGAAGCAATGATTTCGTCTTCAACCTCTTCAGTAATAGAAGGTTTTACAACTTCATCTGATTTACTGATTTCAGGAACTTTTTCTGTGTTGGTAGCAATATTTTGTTCATCATCAGTAGGAGTTGTAGACTCTAATGATGGTGTTTGTTTGGGTGTAAGGAAATCATTTACCCAAGAGCCTTTATAGATGTTTTTTTCTGAATCAGTGACTGTGACAACTTTTTTTGTTTCCTTTATTTTTTCGTCATCAGAAATAATAGGATCAATTTTGATGTCCTCTTTTTGAACAATTTGATTGACTATTTCTTTATCCTCAGAAGGTGTTTCAGTAATGATTTCTACTGTAGGTAGGTTTTCTTCCGTTGATGGAATTACTTCCTCAGTTGTATTTGTGTTTTCTGATACTTTATTTTCATTGTTTCCAGTGAAGAAGAGTGTCGCAGCAACACCCACAGCACAAGCAGCACCAGAAAGTCCTATGTAAGTGAGAACTTTAGCCGTAGAAACTGTTGCCGTAGTGGTGGCTGTGGTTTGGCTTATGCCTTTGCTAATGTTATTCCACATAGCATCATTAACTGGAAGTTCTGCATCCTCCAATCCTGATCTAAATAACTCTTCAATATTTTGGTCTTTAAGACTCATATCCAATTTTCTGTTTATCAATAATCTCTCTCAAAATAGCTTTTGCCCTTGAGAATTGTGACTTTGAAGTACTTACTGTAATTTCCAATTCATCTGCGATTTCTTTATGTGAGTATCCCTCAATCACGTATAAATTAAAAACAGTTCGGTAACCTATAGGTAAAACTTGAAGAATTTTAAGCAAATCTTGTGCTGCTAATTCATCTAGTACGGTTTCATAATTAGAAAGTGAATAAGAATAATCATCAATGTCAACATTGTTGAGGTGTTTTTTGCTTCGTCTTATTTCGTCCAAGCAGGTATTAACCATTATTCTTCTCATCCAACCTTCAAATGACCCCTCTCCTTTGTAAGTAACCAGTTTTTCAAAGATCTTTACAAATCCGTCTTGTAACATATCCTGTGCTGCTTCTTCACTTCTTGAGTATCGATTGCAGACTGCGTATAGTTTTGGTCCGAATTTATTAAAAAGAAGTTTTTGAGCACGGGCGTCACCCTTTTTACAGGCTGCAATTATTTCCTCATTACTCATATCCTTCTTTTCTATAGACATAGACTAAAGATATAAAGAAAAGGTTGCACTACTAAAATTTAATTGTTGGGTTTTAACAATGTTTTAGCTTTTTGCATATGATGAAGTGGTGGAGTGTGGTGAAAAAGCAGGTTACCATAGTTGCCATACCTATATTAATGTAAACTTTTGGACTTGAAAATATTTTAAGTGTTTGTATATGTGCCTGGGTAATAGTAAGACCTAATAACTGTTTGGAAAGGATGTGTTTAGTTTGTATATGGTGAACTTTTCTAAAGCACCGTAATTAAATATCAATGTTATCCAATAAGTCTTGATTTTTATAAATTCCTTTCATGTTTTTTACTGCTCTTCTATGTTTAAATAGATCCAACATATATTTAACCTGACTGATAATTATAACTAAAAATACTATCCTTACTACATGGAGTAAAATCAATGGCCAACCAATGGTAAACATATAGAAAAAAGTTACGGCAGTGAATAATGCTGTTACTGAGAAATAACTCCAAATTTGCCCTTTTCTAACGAGGTAGCCTGAGAGGATATAAAAACTAGAGACGGCAACAAAAATAAATTTTAGAATATTAAACGAGTTTCGGTTAAATTCATCTACGTCTACAAAAAATATACCTATTGTAAAAATGAAAGAAATTACACCCGTGAAATAAAGAATGGCAGAAACTGAGGTTAGTCGTTCTTCGGCAAGTATTCTGGAATTAGTTAAGTATCGATCTCCTATTTTAACCTCAAACCCTAATGGTTTTTGAAGCATTCTTACGTATACGTTTCCTAGTTTTTCGGAGTATATTGTAACACCTTTCATGATGTCTATATTTCCTTTGTAGGTTGCTAGGAGTTCGTCATTATGATATACTTCAAAATGACTAAGTCCTGTTTTCCATTTGATAGTTAATTTTTCAGTTTGGTCTGCAAAAATGTAATAATGCTTCACAAAGGTTTTGATTTCTCTCATTCATTAAAATTTTGGACATGGAACTTGTCTGGTTTGTTTACTTAGAGGTGGGGCATCTTTCCCTGCCCATTGATAAATTAGAGAAATTTCATGAGAGCCGGTGGTATTAGTAGCTAATCGACTAATTGTAATGTCATAAGAGTAACCAACTTTAAATGCTTTAAACTCACCGCCAATCATTAGTGCTATAGCATCGTTGTTTTGATAGCCAGGCTGATAGCCTTTAAATACTGGGATCCCTCTATACCAAATTCCAAAAATGGCAGGTTTTCTTTCGTAATAAACTCCTACATCAAATTGGTCATATTTTCCTTGACTTTTATAGTTAAATGCAAAGTTAAGAGCGTCATCAGTGGTAAATTTAAGTATTTTGTCCATGTATATTTTCCATCCCCCATGAACAGAGAAACGCATAGGTAATGCCGCTTCATCCCCAAGTAATGATTCGTTAGGTTTGTTTAAGTGATGCACTGAGATGCCAATCCATTTTGAAGATGAATAGAGCAGTGTACCAGTGGCAAAGTCAAAGTTTGTTACAGGTTCTATTTGATTTTGCTCAATTGTTGTTGGCGCATTATCTCTTATTAATTGGTCGCCAAAAGTCAAAGAGTTTAAATCCAAAGACTTGTTGAAGATGCCATATTGAATGGCTGGCCTGATGTATAAATCTCTTTTGATTTTAAACTGATGAGATACCTGTAATGCAACATTTGTAGTGTTCAGGCCTCCAGTTCCAGCCTTGTCTTTGTATACAGAAAGACCTACGCCAGTATTTATTTTGTTGAAGTTCATATCCACAGCAGCGTTGTAACTCACAAATGCTTTGGGGACTCCTGGCCATTGATTCCTATAACTTATGGCCGCTCTGTTTTGAAATGTAGCCCCAGCAAAAGCAGGGTTCAAATAGTTTGATGCCGCAAAAAACTGAGTGAATTGAGGATCCTGTGCTTTTACGTGGTAACTCAGAATCAATAATATCGATATGTAAATTATTTTATTCAATAGTTGGTTTTAGATCTATTTTTAATTTTTTAATTTCTTCTAAATCTTCAAAAGAAAAATTCAATATTTTGGTTTGAAATCCTTCTGCTTCAATAATGAATTGATAGTATTCCATAGGTCGGATTACCATAATGAAATTACCATTGTTTGGATTGGATCTGTATATTCCATTTAGGTTATGATCTTCTTCATTGATTACTGTAATCTTTGTTTTTAATGCTTTGCCTGTAGTTTCATCAGTAACTGTTCCTTTTACCACTTTTTTGTAACTTTCATGGTCAAGTATGGCTACTTTATATATGTCGTCACTCCCAAAACCACCTTCCCTATCCGATGAAAAATAGGCTGTTCTTTCATCAGGTAATACAGTAATGTACATATCATGATTTATTGTGTTAATAGGGTAGCCAATATTTTCTGGTTTTCGCCAAATTCCTGCTTTATTCATTTTAGTATAAAAAATGTCATATCCCCCCATGCCTAAGTGTCCATTTGACGAAAAGTACAATGTGGAACCGTCATAGTGAAGAAAAGGAGCATCTTCATTATATTTGGTGTTGATGTTTGGACCGAGATTTATTACTCTTCCCCATTCTCCATTGGGTAGTTTGTTACATTTATAAAGGTCAAAACCTCCATACCCATTTGGTCTATTAGAACTGAAAAATAATGTATTTCCGTCAGATGAAAAACAGGCGCTTGATTCAATATATTCGGTGTTAATTTCATTACCGAGTTTTCTGCTATTTGTAATATTGCCATTTGAGTCGCAATCTGCAATGTATAAATCTCCACCTGTTACTTTTACTTTGTTAGTTTTGAAGTAGACAAATTGGCTTCCATCTGCTGTGATTGATGCGCTGGCATCGTGTAAATCACTGTTTATTTCAGTAAGATTTCGAGGTGTGCTCCATTGGTAATTGTCTAGTTTAGAAAAGTATATGTCTTGAAAATTCACGTCTAAGTAATCTTTTTTCCTGCTTACATTATCTTCTCTTCTGCTCGTAAAAAACATACCTTTATTGTTGGGCAATAGCACAGGGACTGATTCTTGATTTTTTGAATTTATTGTACTTCCAAGGTTAATTATCTCCACTTTCCTTTTAGCGGTGATTAATTCTTGAGAGTTATATGATCTATTTAAGGCTTCGAGTACCGGAGCATCATCCATGGTCCTCTTTTTGTCTACTAAAATGGTGTGAAAACAATTTATAGCTTCTTCAAATTTACCGTTCCAATGGTATGCTAACCCAAGGTAATAATAGAAGTTTTCAAAGTTTTTAGTTTCATGAATTGGCTCTAGATACGATAGGGCATGTTTTTCTTGACCTTTTTGATTGAGTTTGCATCTACCTATTCCAAAATCAATTTCAAAATAATGATCATAATGCTCTTTTAAATCTTGGAACTTAAAATAGGCAGTGACATAATCTCCCATTTCTAGAAAGTAGTAAGCATGTTTTAGATTCTTTTTACCTTGTTTGTCAAGGCTTTGGCATACCCCAATTAATGGGATGAATATAAACAGAGATATATAACTAATTTTCCTCATCATCTTATTAAATGTAATTCACCTACAAATGTTTTTTCTTTTCCATTTGTGAATTTAACTTTTGCTTTCCAAATGTAGACGTCTTGCTGACATAATTGGTCTCTATAGTAGCCATCCCAACCTATGTTTTGGTCTGTACTTTCAAAAATTAACTCTCCCCATCTATTAAAAACCATAAGTTTATATTCTTCTACTCCCTTGAAAACTGGAAAGAATACATCATTGTTTACTGCGTTGGGATCATAATATCCACCGTTAGGACCACTTGTGTTAGGTGTAAATGCGTTTGGAAATTCTATTGTGCCTCCAGTTTCGGCAAATACGGCATTGGTAACAATTATTGTATCTGGACAATTGTTTTGATTATTCGCTATTAGCGTAATGTCATATGTGCCAGCATCTGTGTAAAAGTGTTCAGGATTTTCCAAATTACTAGTTGTTCCATCCCCAAAGTCCCAGAAGTAATCGGTTGAATAACTAGAGAGGTTATAGAATAGTACAGGCTCACTTGGAACATATACGCTTGTTGGTCCATGTTGAAAGAAAGCATTGGCATATTCGTAGACTTCAACAGAATCTGAGATAGTGATGGTTTGTACTCCGCCCGGTCCTGTCACTGTTAGATTGATGTCATAAGTACCCGGTTGATAATAGGTGTAGTATGGATTAGGTAAAGTGGAAAACCCACCATCGCCAAAGTCCCAAAAGTAAGTGTCTACATATTGAGAACTATCGGTAAATTGAATGGTTACAGGTCTGCAGCCGAATCCTGAACCGTAAACTAGAGGAACGGGAAGTGGAGCAATTATAGAGATGTCTTGAGTTGCTGTGTCGCTACAAAAGTCACTGGATACAATTAATTCAATTGTGTAATCTCCCCACGAAGTGTAAGCATGATCTGCTGGATTGTAACCGGTTGCAATATTGCCGTCCCCAAAATTCCAATCGTATTCCCAGGAACCCAAAGTGCTTGAGTTGGTAAGTGTTACTGTTGTGTTAGGGAATGTTTGATTGACTGGTGTGGCCGTGAATTGTGCATTGGGTATTGCAAAAACTAAGATGTCTTGATAGGCCGTATCACTGCATCCATAAACGGAAGATGCAACCAACTGAACGTTGAAAATGCTATCATCATTACTAAGGTTGAAAAAGTATTCATTAGGGTTTGTTACTACATCCGTAAATCCGTTGTCAAAATCCCATTGCCAAATAGTAGCGTTTGATGATTGATTATTGAAAAATCCATGAAAAGGATGACAGCCGCTGGTGTCAACATTGAAATCAGCGGTGACTTTAGGGAAAATTGTAATCGTTTGAATCATTGTGTCGGTACAACCTTTATCTGTTGTTGCAACTAAGTACATGTCGTATGTATCTACATTTGGACCTAAATTATAGTAAGTGTAATTATGGCTGGCAGAATCTACACTCGATGAATCACCTGTGCCATAAAACCATTGATAAGAATTTGCTCCAATAGAATTGTTTTGAAAGGTGGCTTCAAACGGTGCGCAACCTTGTGTGGTAGGGATTGTAAATTGAGCAGTAGGATTGGGGAATACTTTTACTTGACCATAATTAGTGTCTTTACAACCAAAGGGAGAAGTGGCGATAAGTTGAATGTCGTAAACAACATCATTGGTGGTACTATTGCTATATACATGTTGGGGAGATGGCCCAATACCACTTGTTCCATCACCATAATCCCATTCATAAGAAACCGCACCTACCACCGATGGGAAATCTACAAGTAAAGGGCTGCAGCCTGAATCAGGTAATGTAGCGAATGAAAAATCCGGTAAAGGATAAACAGTAATCGTTTGACTGGAAGTATCTGTACAACCATTGGCAGAAGTAACGACTAACTCTGTGATATAGGTGTCGATGAAAAGGGAGGTGTTGATGTATTGATGTGTTGTGTTAAAATTGACGTCTGTTTGTCCATCGCCAAAATTCCATTCGTAGGTCTGACCGGTAGAACTTTGATTTGTAAATATTACGTCTAAAGGAGCACATCCTGGAAATCCATTATGGGTAAATTGAGAGGCAACTCCGAAAAATACCGTTGTAGTTGAGTAAGCAGTATCTGTACAGCCAAAAGCAGTACTTGCAATAAGTGAAGTGGTGAAGTCGATGTCAATAGCGTTATTGTTTACAAATGTATGGCTTGGGTCTATTGTTCCGGAAGAGTTGCCATCGCCAAAGTCCCATGTGTAAGTTACAGCACCTGAGCTGGTATTGGTGAAGTTAACCAGTAGGTCGGTACAACCTGATAGTACATCTTGCGTAAAATTAGCGACTGGAAGTGGTTCCACAGTAATAGGAATTATGTCGGTGTTATTACAGTTTGCAGTATTGACTTCTAGCGTAATGTTATATGTACCATCACTCAAATAGGTTGTTGTAGGGTTTTGATTGGTGCTGTTTTGTCCGTTGTCAAAATCCCAATTCCATGAAACAATGGGGTCTCCTGCGGAAGAAGTAGATTGATCAGAAAAGGTTGCGAGTGTATTTGCGCAAACACTTTGAGGAGTAAAATCTACAATAGGAGATTGAAATATGGATACGGTTTGCGTTTCACTGTCGCTGCAGCCATTTGTGGCGGTCACAGTAAGCGTAGGATTGAAATTGCCAGTGCTGGTGTAATCTTGAGCAGGAGGTGTTTGACCAATAAATGTATTTCCATTATCAAAATCCCATACCCAGTCAATTGCGTTGATGGATGCATCTGTGTAGTTTACTGTTAATGCATCGCAGCCAATGTTATCATCCAAAACAAAATTGGCTTGAGGTATTGCAAGCACATGAACAGGTAGGGAAATAGTGTCTGCACAAGTGTTGGCTCCTGCAATGCTCACTGCAAGAGATATCGTAAAGTCGCCAGGTGATACATATGAATGAGATGGGTTTCCGCTAATGTTTTGCCAACCGCTACCATCACCAAAATTCCAACTATTTACATTTGCTCCGCCTGTTGATGTATTGGTAAATTGTGCCAGTTCATTGACACAGACGGTGTCGTCTAAAATGGCGAAATTGGCAGTTGGTGGAGGAACGATTTGTACAGTTAAATAAGCAGTGTCACGTCCACAGAAGTTACTATCTACAAGCATCACATCGTAAGAACCTATTCCAGGGTAATCAATTATATGAGGAAAGGTTGGTGGCCAAGGAGTCCAGTTTACGATACTGTCATAGCCCAATCCCCAGTGGTCTCCAAAGTTCCAAAATTCTTGACGTTGAAATGTATTCCCTTGTGCTAAGCAGTTTCTAGTGGTTGTGTTTGAAAAAGTTACTTCAGTTTCTGGAAAGCATAGTAAAACATCCGAGGCTGTTATGGTAGCATTGTCAATATCCCATATTCTAATTGGATTGAAGGTGGCTGTGCTAGGACCTCCTTGGGCAATGTTACATTGGTTTTCTGCAATCAATTGCACCTGTGTTTCACAATCCACAGTTCCTTGCACATAGTTATGTGTTACTGTATCACCTTGATTGGTGTGGTCTAAAACTAATAGGGGGCTACCATCGCCAAAGTCCCAGGTAAAAACTGTGGTAGGGGAAGAGTTGGTGCTGGAATTAATAAATTCTAGGGGTGCGGGGGCGCAGGTTTGAGTAATTCCTCCAAAAGGAATTTGAATGGAAGCGGTGGTTGGTTCTTCCATTATAACGGTTCCAATAATGGTGCAGCCAGTTGCAGTTTCAGTAAAAGTTACAGTGAATGAATCAATAGTAGCACCGTAAATGTGTGATAAAATTTGAGGGGGAGTAAAAGAGATTCCACTTTCAATTGGTGAACCGTCCCCCCAATCAATGGTGTAGTCTGAAAATGTCGAAGTGCTTTGAAAATTTAATGTGTAATTTGTTCCGAAACAACTTAGCCAGACCGGATTGTTTGTCAAAATACCTTCTCCGTCATACGCAGTGCACTGAGCATTAGCCCTTCCAAAAAAGAAAAGTGTACAATAAATGATAACTAAAATTTTGTAACGGTGGTTCATGTATTGGTTTACTAGTTCAGTGCGTATAAAGTTACGGATTGAAATAAGTTATTGTTGTATAGACTTTAAAATTAGATAAACTTACTCTTTCTTTTGTTGAATTTCAATTTATAATCTTTTAAATTGAATTATTATTAGTTAAACACATAAATCTATACATTGGTTAAAAACCATAATTAATCTAAATTGTGTAACGATATTTTACTTAAGTTTATGACCGAGTTTTAAAAAGATAACACATTTCTGAAACGAATTAAAATAAAATATAATGGAAATAAAAATTGAAGGAAGACCTGCATTTGGGTATATGCATGTGGATTTGGCTCCTGGAGAGTCATTCATTGCAGAGTCTGATGCTATGGCTAGTATGGGTGCAGCGATGGAGATGAAAGCCAAGTTTAATGGAGGTTTTTTCAAAGGATTAGGGAAGAAATTTTTGGGAGGTGAAAGCCTTTTTGTAAATGAGTTTACAAATCCAACCCAAGAAACATTGAGACTAACGCTTACGCAAGGAGTGCCAGGAGATGTAATGATGATGGAGTTAAAGGAAGGTGAATCATTTTTCTTGCAACCTGGTGCGTATATCTGCAGTGAGCCCGGTGTTAAGTTAGGAATGAAATGGGCTGGTTTTCACTCATGGTTTGGTGGAGAAGGTCTGTTTAGATTAAAAGTAGAAGGACAAGGTAAATTTGTTTTTGGTGCTTTTGGAGGTTTGCTAGAAAAAGAAATTGATGGAGAATTAATTATTGATACAGATCACTTGGTGGCATATCCTCCGGGGTTTGAAATTAAAACTCAATTATCAGGTAGTTTAATTGGTAGTTTGACCAGTGGAGAAGGATTCGTGATGAGAGTGAAAGGTAAAGGTAAAGTGATTATTCAAACGAGAAGTTTTGCTGGATTAGCAAATTGGGTAAACAGAAACCTGTAATTTCTTTATTAATTGATTAAAAGACATTTAAAATGAAAATAGATATAGAAATGAGACCAGGAAGTTCTGTTGCAAGAGTCAACATGGATGCTGGTGAAGTGCTTACTGCAGAAGGTGGAAGTATGATTGCAATGTCAAATGACATGGCAATAGAAACTACCACTCATAAAAAAGGTAAGAAAGGAATAATGAAAGGATTGAAAAGAATGATTTCTGGAGAAGGATTTTTTATCAATCATTTTACCGCAGGATCAAATGGTGGAGAAGTTATCGTAGCCCCAACATTACCTGGTGATATGTTTGTTCAAGAATTGGCTGGCGAAAGTTTGATCATTACAGGTGGTGGTTATATGGCTTCTGAAGCTGGTATTGAGATAGATTTGAAGTGGGGAGGTTTTGGAAAAGCATTGCTAGGAGGCGAAAATTTATTCTGGGTGAATGCAAATGGAACCGGAAAAGTTTTAATCAATGCATACGGTGAAATTTATCCTGTGGAAATAGATGGTGATTATATTGTAGATACAGGTCACATCGTGGCTTACCAACCGTCTTTGAATATGAAAATCACGAAGGCAGGAGGAAGTTGGATGTCATCAATGCTTGGCGGTGAAGGTTTTGTAGCAAAGTTTTCTGGAAAAGGAACATTATGGTGCCAGTCGCACAATCCAAATAGTTTTGGAGGTGCTTTGGGGCCAAAACTTAAACCACTATAGTCGGTTCGTTGAATCGCGAATGAAATTGATTGGTGAAAACCTTAATTAAAATGAAATTACAAAATGGAAAAATTTGAACATAAATTCGATCACAAACCAGACTACGCTTTCCTAACGGTGCAAATACCAGAGGGTAAAACGCTTAAGGTGGAAGCGTCTGCTATGGCTACAATGGATACGAATATCAATATGAAATCTAAATTCAAAGGTGGGTTTAAAAGGTTGCTAACTGGTGAATCTATCTTTATCAATGAGTTTACTGCACAAAACGGTGCAGGTGAAATTACAATTGCTCCTGCGGCACCGGGAGATATGGAGCACATCTATTTGGATAATGAAACAATCTTCTTGCAAAACTCTGCATTTGTTGCTTCGGACCCTGCAATAGATATTGCGACTAAATGGCAAGGATTAATGAAGGGATTTTTCTCAGGAGAGAAATTATTCTTAATCAAGGCTTCGGGGCAAGGTGACCTTTGGTTTAATAGTTACGGAGGTATTATGCAAGTAGATGTGAAAGATGCTTACGTAGTAGATACTGGACACATAGTTGGATTTACCGAAGGCTTAGAATATAAAGTTTCTAAAGTAGGAGGTTATAAATCTTTGTTCTTATCTGGAGAAGGGTTTGTTTGTAGATTTAGTGGAGAAGGTAAAGTTTGGATTCAAACTAGAAAAATACAACCGCTTACTTCGTTCTTGGGGCCGTTTAGACCAAGAAAAAGTAAAGGGTAACAACAATTTTAAAAAAAGTAAAAAGGCGAAACAATTAATTGTTTCGCCTTTTTTTATTTAAGCAACTTAAACCAAAAAGTAAAGCCTAAAGATTTAACTTGTAAGCGATAGGTAATACCATTCTTACATTAACTTTTTTATCGTCTTTTATTCCTGGCGTCCATTTTGGCATCATGTTGATGACGCGAAGACTCTCAGCGTCAATTTCATCGTTTACACCTTTCACAACTTTTGCATCTTTTATATCACCAGTTTTGGTGATTACAAATTCTACGTAACACTTCCCTTCCACTTTATCTGCAAGTGCTTGCTCAGGATATTTAACGTTGGCACCAATAAAAGTAAATAACTCGTTCATGCCGCCTTTGTACTCTGGCATAACATCTACAGAATCATAAACTGGATTGGTTTCCTGTATACTTGTTGAAGCATAAGTTTTTGAATTAGTATTGAATGAACTTACAGATAGTGCAAGCACCGCAAGTAGCGTAGGTACTGCTGCGTACCTCCATAATTGAGGTTTTCTTTCGTTTTTTGATAACATTTTTAATCTCATTTTAATGAATTTTTTATTGTTAAATTGATTTATAAATTGAATTGAACCGGTTCCGAAGTAGATATTAAGCAGGTTATTAGCGTAGTTAATTTTGCTAGTATTATTGCTTACTTTATCATCTGCTATGTATTCATGCAGAAGTTTGATTTCACTGTTTAGAAGATGTATAATAGGGTGAAACCAAAATATGATACTATATAGTTGATAGATCATGACGTCTATCGAGTGTTTTTGTCGTGTATGCACTAATTCGTGTGAAAGAACGCTGTCATTGTCTTTTAAATCAAGTGAAATGTGAATGTAATTGAAGAAAGAAAAAGTATTCTTATTTTCAGTATATGCGAGTTTGGTTCCGTCTTCTAGCCTAGTGAAAGGAGTGCTTTTAATTTGCTTAACCGTCTTGAATAGTTGAATAAAAGTATGAATTAAAAAGGCGCTTGCGCCAATTAAATAAATCATGGTTATGAGATCCCAAATTGAGTAAGCAGAGGCAATAGTCTGTTGTTGGCTGCTAATGGTTACTTCTTGAATAGTTTGACCAATAAACGTGTTTGTGCTTGGTTGAATATAGTTGAGATTATTCACCACCCAGTAAATCAAAATAGGAAGTATGGGAAGTATCAGAAGTAGAAACCTATTCAAATTCAATTTTGTAGTTTGAGATAGCAACACTTTATATAAAGCCCAAAGCAGCGTTGTGGAAATGCAGTAGTAGAGTAGAAAGTCCATAAGTTTACTTTTTAAAGTTTTTAATTATGTCCTCCAAATCTTTAAGGTCTATGTTTTCTTCTTTTATAAAAAAGGATAACATTTCCTTAGATGAGCCCTCAAAATAATTGGTTTTCAAACCGTTCATTCGAAATTTTGAATACGCTTCTTTAGAATAAACTGGCTTGTATCTAAATGCCTTTCCAAAAGTTTCATATTCTACAAAACCTTTTTCTACGAGAATTCTAAGCATGGTTAGCGTAGTGTTGTAAGCAGGTTGCTTACCTTCTATTTCTGCAATGATGTCTTTAGCAAATCCTTGTTCGATTTTCCAAAGGGCTTGCATTATTTGTTCTTCAGCTTTTGTTAATTCTTTCATATAACAAACCTATAACTAAAAAATTAAATACACAACTAAAAAGTTAAATATATATTTATAAAATTAGTTTAAGGTTGTTTTTGCTAAAGGAATGGTTGTTAGCTTAATGCTTGATCAATATCAGCTATCAAGTCTGTGTAATGCTCTACGCCTACCGATAGTCTAACTAATTTCTCAGAGATAAACATTATTTCTTTATCCTCTGGGGCAACATCTGCATGGGTCATGGTTTGCGGATGTTCTGCGAGACTTTCTGTTCCTCCTAATGATACAGCAAGTTTTATTAATCCAAGTTTGTCTAAGAAACTAAAAGCCTCTTTTTCTCCACCTTTAATGTCAAATGCTATCATGGCACCTCCAGAAGAGTACTGTCTTTTATATATCTCAATTTCTCGGGCATCACCTTGTTGTTCAATAAAGCCTAAGTAATATACCTTTTCTACTTTGGGATGGTTTTGTAGATATTCTGCCACATGTTTGGCATTTCTTGCTTGTTGCTCCATTCTTACTTTCAAAGTTTCAAGACTTCTCATTAATAACCATGATGTAAATGGGCTAGCCATGTTTCCTAAGAAAGTACGCAATCCTTTTATTCTTCCCATCAGTGCCGCTGAACCTAAACAAGCTCCAGCCACTACATCAGAATGACCTCCAATGTATTTGGTAGCAGAATAAAGTACTAGATCTGCACCGTGTTCTAAAGGGTGTTGCCAAATCGGTCCCATAAAAGTATTATCTACAGATAGAATGACTTCTTTATCGTTGGTAGAATAATGTTTTTTTATTTCTGCACACATTTCTATATCTATCAATGCATTGGTTGGATTAGCTGGCGTCTCAATGTGAATCATCGCTAGTTTATCACCAAGTCCGGTAGCATCAATTTTTGCTATGATTTCTTCTTTGCTATCTGTAGCAAGAAATCCTACAGCAGAGATGTTTAATTTTTTAAGAAAGTGATTGATGAAATGATCTGTTCCACCATACACTGGTCTGCTATACAGTAGTAAGTCTCCAGGTTGCATGATCTCCATCATCGCTGTAGATATTGCGGCCATTCCACTTTTAAAAATAGCGCCATCTTCTGCTTTGTCCCAAAGACAAAGTCTGCTTTCAAGAATCTCTAAATCTGGATTATTTAATCTGCTGTAGATTAACCCCATTTCTTCATCCTCTCCTTTTTCTCTTAAACCATACGCTACTTCAAAGAAGTTTTTTCCTTCTTGCGCATTGTTAAAGACAAAGGTGGACGTTTGGAATATTGGGCATTTTATTGCGCCTTCAGAAAGATTAGGCTTGTAGCCATGACTCATCATTAAACTTTCAGGTCTCATTTTTGAATAATCCATTATTGTGTTGTTTTTAAGGTTGTATTCAAAGTTAAGAATATGCTTTGATAGTTTAAATAAGAAGAAAAAAAAACTATTATCATGCGTTTTTATAGAATATATAATTAGTTTCGCTCGTATAACTAATTGTTAAATAGAAAAAAAAACTATTGTGAGGACACTAGATGATATTGATTATAAAATAATAGCATGTCTAGAAGAGAATGCAAAAATGTCTCAAAAGGAATTAGCAGGTAGGGTAGGTCTTACGGTTACTCCAACATTTGAACGCGTTAAGAATTTAGAGCGTTCTGGAGTTATTGAAGGGTATACAGTAAGATTGAATAAAGAAAAAGTTAATCGTGGGTTGCAGGTAATTTGCCAAGTTTCATTAAAGGCGCATAACCTTGATGTAATTGAAGATTTTGAAAATGCTATTGTTCACCTAAAAGAAATAGTTTCATGTTTCCATATAGCAGGAGGTTATGATTATTCCTTGCTGATAGAAGTTAAAAATATGGGGCAATACGAGCGCTTCCTAAAAGAAAGGCTCGCATCTATTCCCAATATTGCCAATGTGCAAAGTTCTTTTGTAATGAGTCAGGTCAAGAAGTAATTAAAACTTCCAGTCGTATTTGTTCATACCTTTAATAGCATTTAAAAGTAAGTCAATACTTCCTTTGATGTCCTCTTTGTGAGCCATTTCAATAACTTGATGAATGTGTCTAGTTGGGATAGAAATTGCTCCGGCTATAGATCCACCTGCTGTCATTTGTTGCAAAGCAGAAGTGTCTGTTCCTCCAGCAGTAAGGATTTCATTTTGCCAAGTTATTTTCTTTTTATCGGCTGTTTGTTTTAAATATTCCACCATTCTGTAATCACAGATGGTTCTAGAGTCCATTATTTTAATGGCAGTTCCTTTGCCTAATTCTGTTACTTTTTCGTGCGCTGGTGCTCCAGGTACATCAAAAGCGATTGTAGTGTCTAGACAAATTGCAAAGTCTGGCTGAATCTCTTGAGTTGCTACTTGCGCTCCTCTTATGCCAACTTCTTCTTGTACAGTGAAAACTCCGTAAACATCAAAAGGAGGATTTTTTAATTTTCTTAATGTTTCCAATAAGATAAAAACAGATACCCTATTGTCAATTGACTTACAATTAACACAGTCTCCCATTTCAATCAATTCTCTATCACGAGTTACTGGGTTTCCAACTTCAACGTATTTCTCAACTTCTTCTTTGGACATCCCAAAGTCAATGAAGTAATCTGTTGTTTTTGGAACTTTATTTCTTTCTTCAGCAGACATCACGTGAATAGGTTTACTTCCCATTACTCCAATGAGGTCTTTCTTACCGTGAACGATTACTCTTTGAGCAGTCAATGTTTTGGGGTCAAATCCTCCAAGCGTATGAAATCTTCCAAATCCATTCTCATCAATATGTGTGATAATAAATCCAATCTCATCCATGTGAGCGGCAATCATGATTTTCTTGCTGCTGTCTTTTCCTTTTACAAATGCTGTTACATTACCCATGTTGTCCAAAGAAACATTATCTACCAACGGAGTAACCTCCTTGATAACCATATCTCTAATTCTTTGTTCAAATCCTGGTGCACCTGCTACTTCGCAGATATCTTTAAGTAATTTTATATTTTTCATATGTATTTAGATTTAAAGACAAAAGACTTTAAAATCAAAGACTGCCTTTGTAATTGTTTAATTTTAATGCATTAAGTAAAAGTAATTCATTTGATAATTGTTGGGTAAATCATTAACTAACAAAATCCCAAACCACGAACCTCAAACCATTAACTATAGAGGAATATTTCCATGTTTCTTCTTAGGCAATGATTTAGACTTGTTTTCTAGCATCTTAAATGCACGAATTAATTTCTCTCTCGTTTGCTCTGGCTTGATTACTTCATCTACATAGCCTCTTGCAGCAGCGTTGTATGGATTAGCAAATAGTTCAGCATATTCCGCTTCTTTTTCCTTCCATTTTTCTTCTGGGTTAGCCGCTTCTTTAATTTCATTTTTGAAAATAATTTCTGCCGCACCTTTGGCACCCATTACCGCAATTTCTGCACTTGGCCATGCATAGTTCATGTCAGCCCCAATGTGTTTAGAGTTCATTACATCATATGCTCCACCGTATGCTTTTCTTGTGATGACAGTGATTCTAGGAACAGTTGCTTCACTAAAAGCGTAAAGTAGTTTTGCCCCATTCGAAATGATAGCATTCCATTCTTGGTCGGTTCCTGGTAAGAATCCTGGTACATCTTCAAATACTAAAAGTGGAATATTGAACGAGTCACAGAAACGAACAAATCTTGCTGCTTTTTTTGAACACTCTACATCTAAAACGCCTGCCAAAACTGATGGTTGATTTGCCACAATACCAATTGATCTTCCAGCCAATCTTGCAAATCCTACCACAATGTTTTCAGCGTAGTCTTTATGTACTTCCAAGAAAGATTCTTCATCCGCTACATTGGTGATAACATCCTTGATGTCGTAGGGTTGGTTGGCATTTTCAGGAATGATAGTATTTAGAACTGGTCTAGTTTCATCTCTTCCAAATTCGTATGGTAATACGGGTGCTTTTTCCTCACAGTTTTGAGGCATGTAGCTTAACAATTTTTTGATGTGATCTATTGCTTCTATTTCATTTTCACAAGCAAAATGAGTTACACCAGATTTACTAGCGTGCGTCATTGCTCCACCCAGTTCTTCGGAAGTTACTTCCTCATTAGTAACTGTTTTAACTACATTAGGCCCTGTTACAAACATATAAGAAGTATGCTCTACCATAAGAATAAAATCTGTTAGTGCTGGAGAGTAAACTGCTCCACCTGCACATGGTCCCATGATTCCTGAAAGTTGTGGTATCACCCCACTTGATAATGTGTTTTTGTAAAAAATATCTGCATATCCTCCAAGCGAGACAACACCTTCTTGGATTCTAGCTCCACCACTGTCGTTAAGTCCGATGATTGGTGCGCCATTTTCCATAGCAAGATCCATCACTTTGCAAATTTTCTGAGCGTGCGCCTCAGCAAGTGAGCCACCTAATACAGTAAAGTCTTGTGAGAATACATAGGTTAATCTACCGTTGATGGTTCCGTAACCTGTTACTACACCGTCTCCAAGAAATTGCTGCTTGTCTAATCCAAAGTTAGTACTTCTGTGTGTTACCAATGCTCCAATCTCTTCAAAAGAACCTTTGTCCAATAGGAAGTGAATTCTTTCTCTAGCGGTTAATTTTCCTTTTTTATGTTGTGATGCAATTCTCTTTTCACCACCACCTAGTTTTGAAGCCGTGATTTTTTCTTCTAATACTGTAAATTTATCTTGCATATGTTTCTATTTCTGAGTTTCAAAAGTAAGAAATATTCTTGCTCATGAAGTTTATTTGAATCACAATTTCAAGATAAGTATGCATAGTACGTGTAAACTTTAAAGGAACTAGCCTTAAATAAATAGGAAAGGTTAAAAAAAACATTTATTTTTGTGGATATTAAATGTTTGAAAATGAGCGATAAAAAAACTGAGATCGAAATTACGGAAGAAGGTAATTTAGGTATTTTAGCCTATGGCGACATAGCAGTTGAGGCTTGGAGAAGAAAAAGAGGGCCTATCAAAGAAGAGGAAGAAAAGGAAGTTGATAAGAAAAAAAAAGGAAGTAAATGAGTAAGAGATTAGCAAAGAAAGTACTTTTGATTGGATGGGATGCCGCAGATTGGAAGGTTATGTATCCATTAATTGAGCAAGGTAAGATGCCAACTTTGGCAAAGTTTTTATCGGAAGGAGTTCATGGGAAAATACAAACGCTAGACCCTCCTCTTTCTCCAATGCTTTGGACATCTATGGCTACAGGCTATAGAGCAGATAAGCATGGTATAACTGGATTCGTAGAGCCGTTGGCGGATAATAGCGGGATGAGACCTGTTACTAGTACATCTCGAAAAGTTAAAGCTATTTGGAATATTCTACATCAGTCTGGATTGAAGTCTAATGTAGTAGGTTGGTGGCCTTCCAATCCAGTTGAACCAATCAATGGCGTGATGGTCTCTAATTTATATCAACAAGCAAGTAAAGAGGTTGGTGAAAATTGGAAAATGCCTGACGGAACTATTCATCCACAGGAGCTAACAGAGAAGTTGGCGTCTTTAAGAGTACATCCTAAGGAAATTAATTGGCAACATATTTTACCTTTCGTGCCTAATTTGGAGCAAATAGATAAAGAGAAGGATAAGACATTAAAAGGAATAGCAAAGATATTAGCACATGCATCTTCTATTCATTCTGCATCTACCTATTTGCAAAGAGAAACAGAGTGGGATTTTATGGCTGTATATCATGATGCAATTGATCACTTTTCTCATTTGTGTATGAAATTTCACCCACCGTATAGATTGGGTATCCCTAAGGAAATGTATCAGAATTATAACCAAGTGGTCAATGCTGGTTATATGTTTCATGATATGATGTTGGAAAGGTCTCTTCAATTAGCTGATGAGGACACCACAGTGATTTTGGTGTCAGATCATGGTTTTCATTCAGATCATTTGAGACCAAAGTATTTTATGAAGGAACCTGCTGCGCCTGCTCAAGAGCATAGTCCATTTGGGATGGTGTGCATTAAAGGACCAGGAATAAAAAAAGGAGAGATAATGCATGGAGCATCCGTTTTGGATGTTACTCCTACCTTACTTACCCTGTTTGGATTGCCAATAGGAGAGAATATGGAAGGAAAACCATGGCTCCAAGCTTTTGAAGAAGAAATCAAAGTAGATACTATTAAGGATTGGGAAAAAGAAGAAGGTGATGCAGGTCAGCATCCTAAAGATCTTCAAGATGATCCATGGGCTGCTCAAGAAGCGATGCAACAATTAATTGAATTAGGGTATATTGATGCTCCGGATGAGAATATTGCAGAAAGAATAAGAGAGCAAAAACAAGAGTCTAAATACTATGTTGCAAGAAACTTAATTGATGGGGACAAGTATGATAAAGGTATTGCAATTCTAGAAGAACTGGTTCGTGATAATCCAAGAGAGGTGAGGTATGGTCAACGATTGGCATCTTGTTATTTACATAAAAAACAATTTGGAAAGTGTAAAGACTTAATAGATAATCTTAAAGATTTACAAAGAATAATTGAAGAAGAAGAGTCTAAAATGTCTGAAGAAGAGTTGGAGAAAAAGAATAAATCATTTATGAAGGAAATAGAACTTCCTAATTATATAGATTTTGTTGAAGGTCAACTTCTTATGCATTTGAATAGGACGAAGAAAGCAATGGAAAGTTTCAAAAAAGTCGAAGAAAAATCACCTAATTCTTTTGATCTTTTTATGAATATTGGTAAAGTATGTTTGTTGAGACACAAATGGGATGATGCAAAAGAATATTATATAAAAGCATTGTCTGTAGATGATACTTCAGCAAATGCTCATCATGGTCTCGGATTATCTTTATTGCGTTCAGGAGATATTGAAGGAGCATTGGAAGAATTGTTTATTTGCGTTACGTTAAAACATGACTTTCCAAATGCGCATTACCATATCGGAGAAGCATTAGTGAAATATGGTGAAAAGGAAAATGCCGCAAATGCTTTCGAAGCGGCAGTGGCATTGTCTCCAGGAATGACAAAAGCTCATAGATGGTTGGCAGATTTATATCAAAATGAATTGAATAATCCAGAAAAGGCTAAGGTTCATTTAGATTTTCTAGATAAGAATATAAAAGGAGAGATAACAATTGTGTCAGGACTACCAAGGTCAGGAACGTCTATGATGATGCAGATTCTTGACGCAGCAGGAATGGACATGTTAACGGATAAAAAACGTGAGCCAGACAACAATAACCCTAAAGGTTATTATGAATTTGAGCCTGTTAAAAGGTTAATGGTTGATAAAAGTTGGCTGCCTGAGGCTGCTGGGAAAACTGTAAAGATTATTGCTCAACTTTTACCGTTTTTACCTTCAACTTATAATTATAAAATTATTTTTATGAGAAGAAATATGGTGGAGGTATTAAGAAGCCAGCAAATAATGTTAGGCAAAGAAGATGAGGCAAAAGCTGAAATCTTTCCAGTAACCCTAAATGAAGCTTTTGAGAAACAATTGAAAAAGGTAGAAGATTGGATAGAGACACAGGCAAATGTGGAAATTCTAAACGTGAATTACGCTGATGTCATAGAAAATCCGGAAGAAGAATTCGAGTCAATTTTAGGATTTTTAAATATCAATGGTGATCTAGAAAAAATGAAAAATATGGTCAGTAAAAAGCTTTATAGAAATAAAGTTGAAAAAAAATAATATATTTGTGTAATAATAATTTTAATATTAAAAATAAACATTATGGAAAAAACAATTACTCTAGATTCGAAAATCAAAAAGTATGCTGCAGTTGCTGTAGGTATTGCGGGGGTTACTAATGCTTCTGCACAGGTTACCTATACTGATGTAAACCCAGATGTAGTTTTGACTACTTCAGGGACAACTCAATACATTCTTGATTTAGATGGTAATGCGGTTGCAGAACTTGGTTTTGTTATGGCTAGTGGAAGTGTTTCTGGAACTTATCCTTATGCTGGATACAATATCCCTTATACATTAAATTATGTAGGTGGTGTTGCTGCATTTGGTTCGAATGCTGCTGCAACAAATGGTTGGATGGGTTCATCTGCTCCTTCTAATATTGCTGCTGGCGCGTCAATTGGTTCAGGTGGTTCATTCGTTCAGTCTGGAGGAATCATAGGAAATGTACAAAGTACTTATTTAGGTGCTCCTCTTAATGGTCAATATGGGCCTTATTCTGATGGAAATTTCTTAGGAACGGAAGGATATGTTGGTGTGAGATTTGATATTTCTGGTGCAACTCATTACGGTTGGGCAAGAATTGAAATGTCTGCTGACGGAACAACAATGACTATTAAAGATTACGCATACGATGCTACTGCAGGAGCTGCAATTAATGCTGGAGATGTTGGTGGTGGAGCGACTGCTGGAATCAATGATATTTCAAATGAAGTTACAATTAGAACAGTAAACAATAACTTAAGAGTAGAATTAACTAATGCTGTTAACTCTGAAATCAAGGTTACTAATTTGTCTGGACAAAATGTTATTGCTGAGCAAATGACATCAAATATTCAAGTAATTGCTTTGGATGAATTGTCTACAGGAATGTATTTGGTAAACGTTACTAATGAAACTGGTACAACAACTAAGAAAATTTACGTTAAGTAATATTAATTCTTAATAATAAAAACGCCCATGAGTTATCTCATGGGCGTTTTTTGTTTAAAGTGCTTAGCGTTTTACGAATTCATCAAATCCTCAATTTCATCCGCTTCAATAGGAATGTTTCTCATTAAGTTAAACGGTTCACCGCTACTTTGTACAATCACATCATCCTCCAATCTTATTCCTAAGTTTTCTTTGGGTATATAAATTCCTGGCTCTACTGTGAATGCCATATTGGCTTCTATCGGTTTGTTCCAGAAACCTACATCATGTGTGTCTAGTCCTATATAATGAGAAGTTCCATGCATAAAGTATTTTTTGTATGCTGGCCAATTAGGGTCTTGATTTTTTATATCTGTTTGATCTATAAGTCCAAGTCCTAATAATTCACTTTCCATTAGTTTTCCAACTTCCGCATGGTAGTCATTAAGCATAGTTCCAGGAACCAACAATTTTGTGGCTTCTTTCTTTACACGCAGTACGGCATTGTAAACGGCCTTTTGTCTTTCTGTGAATTTTCCGTTAACTGGTACACATCTAGTTAAATCTGATGCGTAATTAGCATATTCAGCACCAAAATCCATCAAGATGACATCTCCATCTTTACATTCCTTGTTGTTTTCTATATAATGCAATACGCAAGCCGAATAACCAGAGCCTATTATTGGGGTATAGGCAAAACCTTTACTCCTATTATTTAAGAACTCATGCATCAGTTCTGCTTCAATATTATATTCCATAACACCCGGCTTAATGAATGGGAGAATTCTTCTCACACCTTTTTCTGTGATGTTACAAGCTTCTTGCATTAAAGCAATTTCAATTTTGTTTTTAATTGCTCTGATACTGTGCATGATGGGTGCACTTCTCTCTATTTCATGAAGTGGGTAATTAGTTTTGCACCATTTTATAAATCTATCATCTCTCGTTTCAACTTCTGTGTTGGCACGTAAGTGTTCGTTAGAATTTAAATAAATTCTTTCCGCTTCGCAAGCTAATTCTTTGAATATTCTCTCAAATTGATCTAGCCAGTATACAGTTTTAATGCCACTTGTTTCAAAAGCTTGAACTTTATTTAATTTTTCCCCCTCCCAAACAGCAATGGTATCATTCGTTTCTTTTAGGAATAGAATTTCTCTATGTTGAGGTTTAGATGCATTGGGAAACAGTACTAAAATACTTTCTTCTTGATCTACTCCAGACAAGTGAAAAATATCCCTGTGCTGTTCAAAAGGTTTTGTGCTGTCAGCACTAGTTGTAATAATGTCATTTGAATTGAATACCGCCAAGGCATTTGATTTCATTTGTTGAGTGAAACGTTTTCTGTTGTCGATGAATAATTCTTTATCTATACTTAAATATTTCATAATTGATTATTTGATGTTTGAAAAATAATTTTTACCATTTCACAGCAATCTTACCAGTAGATTTTCTACTTTCTAAAAATGCGTGAGCTTTGCCAATTTCTTCAATTTTAAAAGTGCCTCCAACTTCTGGATTTAGTGTGCCATTTTCGGTCAGCCTAACAACCTCTTCAAGACAGCGTTTAATGACAAGGGGTTTGTAATCTGCAATGCGAAGCATGTTGATACCAATAATTCCTTTGGAATTCATCATTAATTGAATTGGGGAAAATATCCCGAAATTCCAGGCAAGACCCAAAGTAGCAATCGTTCCTCCTTTTTTACCAGACCTTTCTGCCGCACCATAAATAATAGATTTACCACCTTTCTCTAATAGTTGCCAATCTTTTTTAAACGTGGTTCCCCCCACAGAATTAAAAGCAATGTCTAGTTTTTGCCCTCCACTGATTTTAAGTAGTTCTTTTTGATAGTCTGTTTTCAAATAGTTGATAGGATGGTCTACACCATTATTTCTTAAATACTCAAATTTTGAATCGGATCCTGTAGTCCCATATACCGTACAACCTTTGTTTTTGGCTAACTGGGTTAAGGCAGTACCAACTCCTCCTGCAGCTGCATGGATTAGCACTTGATCACCTTCAAAAAGGTTGGTGCACTCGTAAGCAGCATAATAGGCTGTGCAATACTGTGTGGCTAGGGCTGCTGCCTTGGTCATGTCTAGGTTGTCTGATATTATTGCGCAAGCTCGATAATCGGTTTTAGCAAGTTCTGCATAGCCTCCAAATCTAGTCATGGCCACAACTCTTTTCCCAATAAGGTATTCTGCTTCTTTATTTTTTACTTCAATAACCGTCCCTACCATGTCATAACCAAGTATACTTGGCATTGGTGGAGCATCTTTGTAGAGTCCATTTCTTGCCATAACATCGGCAAAGTTTAAACCAAAGCCTTCTGCTTTTATTAGCACATCATTTTCCCCCAAAATAGGGTCTGCCACTTCTCTTATTTCGAATGCATTTAATGCATCTCCTTGCTTTACGAGGACTGCTGCTCTCATACTTGTAGTTTATAGAATTTGAATGTTAAACAAAACTAGTATTTATTTCTGAGTCAGCTTTGATTTATGGCTATAGATTATGAGGCAAAAAAAAATCTCCAGTAAATTAATACCGGAGATTTTATGTTTAAATTTAAGTCAGATTATTTTATTTCAATATTTCTCTCTGCCAATTCTTTTGCTTCCTCTTTTTTGGCAATTGTAATATTCAAAATTCCATCAATATAGGTGGCGTCAATTTTATTGAAATCGGCAATACTGGGCAGTGTAAATGTTCTAGAAAAGGAGTTGTATCCAAATTCAATTCTAGAAAACTTCTTGTCAGTTTCTGTTTTTTCAATGTTAGTAGAAACTGTCAATTTATTCTTTACTAGTTTGATGTTAAATGTTTCTTTTTTTAACCCCGGAGCAGCAAGTTCTATGTAGAATTTATCGTTGTCTTCGGATAGATTTACTGCAGGTATTGTTTTTTCTGAATGACCGTTGCTATTTTGATTGAATAGTGAGTTTTCTATTAAGTTATCCCAAACTGTAGGAATAAAACTTTCTTGTCTTTTTATTAAGTTCATATCGATTTATTTTTAATGTTTGGTTTTTTCAGGACAAATCGTTTGCCAATATTATCTACATGAAAATATGTCTCATTAATAAGTGTAAGTGATTGAAAATCAAGACAAAAAGTCAGTTTTTGTTGTTTTTGGTAGACAAAAAGTCATCAAGCAGCATCTTGATGACTTTTTAAAATTTGGTTTATGTTGTTTGATTATAATAGCAGTGATAAATAGATTTCATTTCTTCTTTGCCTTTGGCAATAGCTTCAATTTTCTGCCATGTTTCTAAAGGGATAATTTCTTTTAATGGTTGATTCAACCTAATGATTGCAGGAAAGGCTAGTTTTAATTTTTCATCCCAAACTGCAGAATGTCTAGTAAGGTCATCTGGATAAACCACTTTTCGTTCGTAGCCTTCGTCAATTGCTTTAAAAGGTTCGGCAATGTTGAGGTAACCATAATCATCTGTTAGTTGTTCACCTGGTAATATATCTCTAATTGCAATTTCAAAATCATAGGCTGTAGTCAAACAGTTTGAATTGAAACTGTGATTGACATATCTACCATGATCCCAACAAAGTACATGGTTTCCTTTATTGTTTCTGTAAGTGTAAAAGTCTAAAATTTGTTGGTACAATGGACTCATTTTGTCAACTTCAACTTGGGTAAATTCTCTGTCGAGATGATCTAGCGCCCATGTTATCGTTCCCTTTGGTATAAATTCGGTGGCCACCACGCCATAGCCTATTTCATCACTAATGAACTTCAGCTCAGTTTTTGGGAAAATCATTTTTATATTTTCTATTTCATATAGCAAAAGAATAAATAAAAAGGAGATGTTTTACAATTTGTAATTATTTTTTCGTCACAATTATGTTGGTGCGAATAGTTTTTTGCTTTAGGTGAAGTATGAGAATATACTCAACGAATTTTGTGATCATGTTTCGCTAAAATGTATGATGAAATCTAGAGAGTGGAAGATTTTATTTTACGCTGATTGATAATAACTTTATGTTGGTGTTCGGTTTGCTATTAAGGCTATGATAACCTTTTGTTAAGGTTGTTTAGGTGGGTTTTTGAAAATGCCAAAATTCTTTGGTAAAAATGGGCTGTTGATATATTTAAAGCAAAATATAATTTGTTTATTAAATAAATGTTAATATATTTGGTGAACCAGATTGGTAAACCAGTTTGGTTTTCCAGATTAATTTGAACTAATTTTTTAGTGTCTATAAATTAATCATCTTATAAATATAAACTGAATATTATTTAATACATGAGTTTAAAAATTAGTTTATCAAAGTTTCCCTTCGTTGTGGCTATAATAAGTGCTTTAGCGCTTGCTGCTGGTTGTGCTGACACCAATAGTAATGATCAAAATACAGCCAAGCCTGCTCCAGCAAAAATTCCGAATGATGTTATTCCCTTTTTTCACCATTGGAATTTAATCTTAGGCGATGGTAGTAATGTGGGCCAAGCGACTAGTTTTGAAGATAAAAACTTTTTCTATGTTACAGAGGATAATTGGGTAGTTTTTAAATCTCCTAATGCAGGAAATACACATGGGACCTCTAACAACACAAGAACAGAGTTGGCGCAGTTAAAAAAATGGACACCAATGACCAAATGTAAGATGGATGCTACCCTTAAGGTAATGAATGTGTCTGCAACTGGTGATGCAAGAGTTGCCGCTACATATGCAGTAGTGGTTGGTCAAATTCATAGTGCTGATGGACACGAGAATGAGCCTTTGAAAATATTCTACAAAAAATTTCCAGGTCATACCAAGGGTTCAGTTTTTTGGAATTATGAAATCAATACTGCTGGTGATGATAATTCTAAGCGATGGGACTATTCTTATCCTGTCTGGGGGTATGATTTCTCTGTAGTAGGTACCGAGGAAAATAGTTATCCTCCTGAACCAATAGATGGTATAGAGTTAGGAGAAGAATTTAGTTACAAGGTGGAGATTGACGAAGGAATGATGTATCTAACATTTACAAGCGAAGGTCATGAAACTAAGACATTTACCAAAAATCTTATTTCTTCTGAGTATGTTAATGAGACAGACATACCTGAACAGGTTCATGATTTATTTTTTCCAATCGGTCAAGATGGTGTAGAAAATGAAAATGCTTACGCTAATCAAGGGTTATTTTTTAAACTAGGAACTTACAATCAAACCAATGGCAAAGATCCTAAAGTTAACAAGGTTTGGTGTTCTGGCGCTGAAACGCATGATGGTGATCTTGGAAAACAATACGCGGATGGTAATTATGCCGAAGTTTGGTTTAAGTCAGCAAGTGTTACTATTGGAGATGATGCATATTCAAATCAAGGATATTTTGATGCAAATGATGGGTTGAGTGAAAAAGTTGTCCCACCGAGTGATGTAATCCCTTTTATGGATAAGTTTAAAATATTAATAGGAAATGGAGTGAATGAAGACAATTTGGTAAACTTTGAACACAAGGATTTTTTCTATACTGTTATTGATGGAACTAGACGCTGGGTTGTATACAAATCGCCTAATTCGGGAATTACATCTGAAAACTCCAGTAATACAAGAACAGAGCTACAAGAAAAAAGAGAATGGACGCCTGAAGAAGGAGGAAAATTAACAGGTGTATGTAAAGTAATGCATGTCTCCGCTTCTGGAGATGCAAGAGTCGCAGCGTCTTTCTCTGTAGTAGTTGGTCAAATTCATAGTGGTGAAGGACATGAAAACGAACCGTTAAAAATATTCTACAAGAAATTTCCTGGACATACTAAAGGTTCTGTTTTTTGGAATTATGAAATTAATACAGCTGGAGATGATAATTCGGGTAGATGGGATTATTCAACGGCTGTTTGGGGTGATGATATGTCTGTAGTTGGAACTGGTATAAATGAATATCCAGCAGAGCCAATTGATGGTTTAGAGTTGGGCGAAGAGTTCAGTTATGAAGTGAATGTGTATAAGGGTATTATGTACCTTACTTTCAAAAGTGCAGGTCATGAAACCAAAACTTTTACAAAAAATTTAATTAAATCTGACTACACGGATTTTGCAACTTTACCGGAGCAAGTTAAGAAAATGTTTGTCCCTCTAGGACAAGATGGTACTGAGCGTTCCAATGCATATAGTGGGGAGTTAAACTATTTTAAGCAAGGGGCATATAATCAAACTAATGGTAAAAGCCCTAGCAGCAGTATGGTCTGGTGTTCTGGTGCAGAAACTTATGGTGGAGATATTACAAAACAATATAAAAATGGTTGTTATGCAGAAGTGTGGTTTAGAGAAGCTACAATTGGCTTAGGAACAGCGCCTGAATAATAAAGTAATCTCGTATTTAATAATCAATTAAGAATAATTTTTATGAAAACATTTGGAGCAAGTAAAGAATTTATTTTAGATAAAGACTTAGAGTGGGAAGTTGTAGGAGAAGGAGTAAAAAGAAAAATAATGGGGTATGATGATAAAATCATGCTTGTAAAGGTGCATTTTGAAAAAGGTGGAATAGGATACAAGCATGAACACCATCATAGCCAAGTTACCTATGTAGAAAGCGGTGCTTTTGAGTTTTCCATTGGAGAGGAAACTAAAGTTGTAAAAGGAGGAGATACCGTATATATTCCGCCTCACGTACTTCACGGAGCAACATGCACTGAAGAAGGGATATTAATCGATGTGTTTAGTCCAATACGAGAAGATTTTATGCAGTAATTAAAAGTTAAATTCAATAAGCCATTGAATTGTATACCTATTCTTTGTCAAATTAAACCTTGTTTCAAGTTGAGTAAGTGTTTGTTTAACAAAGGTTTAAACAAAGTTAAATTAATTGTATTATGAAAGTTAAAATAATTTTTACCGCGGTTTTTATTCTGTTAACTAGTATTGTAAGTTATACGCAACAGGGTAAAACGCTAAAAGGTACGGTGTCTGATCTAAAAAACGAAACTGTTCCCGGAGTGGTTATTAAAGTTTTAGGAGCTTCTAAGGGAACAATCACAAATATTGAAGGTAAGTACGAAATAGTAGTTAGTCAAGGTGATAGTTTACGATTTTCATTTGTAGGATATGATCCGCAAACAGTGGTATTTAATAATCAAGAAACAATAAATATTGTATTGATAGAGAGTACTTTGGAAGAGATGGTGGTTCAAGGCTATGGTGTACAGAAAAAGTCACACAATACTGGAGCAATCTCTAGAGTGGAAGGTGGAGAAATTGCTGCGATTCAATCAACTCGTGTGGATGAGGCTTTAGCTGGTAAGTTATCTGGTGTTTTAATTCAAAATCAAAACCCAGAACCAGGTGCAGCACCTAAGATTCAAGTGAGAGCAGCTTCTTCTTTATCAGGCGATTCTGGTCCTTTAGTTATCGTAGATGGTTACCAAATTTCAGGAGATTTGGCAACTATAAATTCAAATGATATAGAGAGTGTCGAAATATTAAAAGATGCAGCTTCCGCTGCTATTTATGGCGCGAATGGCGCAAATGGTGTAATATTGATTACAACAAAAAAAGGAAAGCCGGGTGATGTACAATTTGGCTACAATTCCTCGATTAGTGTTTCTAGAAAGTATCGAGACAATATATTGATGTCTGGCCCTGAATGGGCCGAGTATGCCAGAGAAGAAATTGCAGCAGGCAATTGGGATTTATCTGAAGTAGATCCTGCTTTTGCTGAGTATCGATTATCAGCATATGAGAATTCTCCAGGAGCTATTAGTCCCGAAGATTGGTTGTTTACTACAGGGATATCTACTAACCATAATTTTGATATGCGTGGAGGTTCTGAAAACGCTAATTACTACGGGTCTGTTGGGTATCAAAATACGGAAGGTGTTGTTCTTTCTCAAGGATTTGAAAGGTTTAATGCTAGATTAAATCTGGATCTTAAATTGACTGATAAACTCAGAGCTGGTATAAGTTTTAATGGTTTTACTTCCAAAAGAGATATGCTTGCAGAAGATATGAGAGATTTGTTAAGGTCTTACGGTGTTCATCCTATCTATCATACAGCAGAATCAATTGCATTCGTTCAGGGGTTGAATGATGAGGCAGTAGGATTGGGTTTAGAAGCATTTGACGATGGTTATAGAGGCGGTGTAGGACCAAGTAGTATTTATGATTTACAAGTTGGTGATCCGGTAGATGATTGGCATTATGGACGTAATAATAACGGTATAGGAGGCTCTGGTGATGCGGGTCCAGCGCAAAAGTTTGATAATTCTGAGCAATGGCAAAAAACATATTTTGCAAATTTGGTGTCCTACGTGGAATATGAAATTGTAGAAGGTTTAACTGTAAAAAACATGTTGGGAGGAGATATGTATAATACGGAAGATTATTATTATAGAGGTCTAGCAGCAGACTCAAGAGCAAGAGGTGATCAAACGTCTTTAGATTTGTCAAATTCAAATGCAACTTCTATCTTAAATACAACAACACTTGCTTATAGTAAAATATTAAATGAGAAGCATAGTATAAATGCAGTAATAGGGACTGAGTTTTTGAATAATTATATCACTGGAACTTCTTTAGTTGGTACAAATGTGCCATACAGTGATATAATCAATTTTAACCTATTACAACCTCAAGATATCATTGTTACTGAAAATGAAGTTGTAAGAACAAGAAAGAGTCTTTTTGCAAGGGTGCAATATGCATATGAAAGTCGCTACTTATTTTCTGCATCTATTAGAAGAGACGGTGACTCTCGTTTTGGTGTTAACGATCAGTATGGAGTTTTTCCTGCAATGTCTGTGGGGTGGAATGTGCATAACGAAAACTTTTGGAAATCTAAAGTTGTTAATAATATGAAAGTAAGATTTAGTACTGGGCTATTAGGAACGAGTTCATTTTTAAATGACTATGATGCGCAAAGTCTATTGAACCCTATTACAACTGCATATGGAACTGGTTTTGCAATTTCTACAAACGTTAATAATCCTGACTTAACTTGGCAGACAAATACAGAAACCAACTTTGGTGTAGACTTAGGTTTCCTAAAAAATCGTTTTAGATTGAATGTAGATTATTACAAATCTGACATCAGCGATATGTTAATAGGAAGTTCTATTTCATATACAACCGTAGGTCAGCCATCTATTATAAGTAACTCCGGAGATATGACAAGTTCGGGAATTGAACTAGGACTATCTGCTAGAATAACTAAAACCAAAAACTTTAGTTGGGATGTTAATGCTAATATATCTACTGTTAATACAGAAATTACAGACTTGGACAACGTAGATGAATTACCTCAAGTACAGTATGGTCAAAGTGGTAGAGGTCCCGTATTTAGAAATTATGTGGGAGGACAAATTGGTGAAATGTGGGGCTTAGAAACCATTGGAGACGTAGAAATGATTTATTTAGAAGATCCTACAAGACATCCTAATAATTCAACTGGAGAATCTTACGTAGTTGACCAAAATGGCGATGGTAAAATTGATAGTGATGATTATGTGAAAATTGGACAAGCAACTCCAGATTTTTATTGGGGGTTAGGAACTTCAATGAACTATAAAAGTTTTGATTTGTCAATGCAATGGCAAGGTTCCCATGGTGCGGAAGTTTATAATATAGATCCGCTATACTACGAATCACAGTGGTCTGGAAGATTGGTAGATAGTTTTGATGCTGATGGTGATAACATTGCAGATCATAATGGAGAGCATTATATTGCTAATAATAATCAAACAGATTATGGTATTCAAGACGCTTCTTATATCGCTTTAAGAAATCTTACAATTGGCTACACTTTTAGTGACAAGTTGCTGGCAAAATTAAAGATAAGTACACTTCGTGTATATATTGCTTCTAGTAATCTGTTGTATTTTATGAGTGATAGTTATACATCATATAATCCAGAGGGTGTAGAAACGGGGAATACAGGTTATTTAGGGCCTACAACTTATGGTGTACAAGTTGGAGCAAGTCCAATCGTGAGAAGCTTTACGTTTGGATTAAATGTTAATTTTTAAATTAGGACAGATGAAAAAAATAATATTATCATTCGGGATGTTGTTAGTTGTACTAGCTTGTGAAAAGTTAGAGCAAGTCCCGTCAAATATTGCGAATTCAGATTCTTTATCAGATTTTGGAGGTGTTTTAAATACGGCCTATTATTATCAAATTGGAGCTGCAACACCTATGGCTATAATGGGCGATTTTAGAGCAGATAATGCCTTGATGATAGAAGAACCTTATCCTTCATTTGATAGGTTCAATAGTGACTTATTAGACATGGAAGATCAATTTTTTAAACCTTTTTACATCGCATTGTATAGGTCTATTTTAAGTGCAAATAATGTGATTGAAAATACAGAGAACGATATAGAACTTGTTGGTGAAGCAAAATTCTTAAGAGCTTTGTCTTATTTTAAACTTGTAAAAGTTTTTGGTGATGTTACTGTAAATTTAACCTCGGGAGATCTTGATTTAGATTTGACAAGGCAACCAGCGTCTTATGTATATAATAACGTAATTATTCCAGATTTGCAAGGTGCCATAGCATCTTTAGATAATGCTAATATTTCAAACGGAAGAGCATCAAAACTTGCAGCTCAGGCTTTATTAGGCAAAGTGTATATGCAAATGGGTGATTTTTCCCTTGCAGAACCTTATCTCGCAGACGTGGTAAATGGAGCAGCGGGAGCAGGCGTTAGCTTACAGGCAAATTTTGAAGATATTTTTGGTAGTGCCAATGATTTAAATTCAGAAATTATTTTTGCAACGCAAATTTCAAGTTCTATACCAGATGAATACGGGTATACTGAGTTCACAGGTTGGTATATAGGAAATGATAGTAAGTCTTTTGAACCATTAGATTTAGATTTAGTGGCTGCTTTTGATGCTGCGGGTGATGTGGTGAGAAAAAATTTAACCGTTGATGAAGCAAGTAAAGCTGGAATTAAATATAAGTCTGAAGATTTTGATCAGGATTGGATTGAAATTAGACTAGCAGATATCATTTTGCTTTATGCAGAAGCATTAAATGAAAATGGTTCTCCTGCAACTACAGTACTCCCGTTATTAGATGATATCAGAATTAGAGCAGGATTAGGTATACTGGATCCGGTAGTATTAAATACACAAACCTTAGTTAGGACCGCTATTGCTGATGAAAGGAGGTTAGAACTTGCGTTTGAAGGACAAAGATGGTTCGATTTGGTAAGAACGGGAACTGTTGATGCCGAAATGGGAGTAGTGGTAAATCCAGATTATCATCTCTTTCCAATTCCTACTTCAGAAGTCCTTTCAAGTAATGGAAAAATCACACAAAACCCAGGGTATTGATTTAATAAAACAGACTTCAAAGTCACACTCCTCAAAAGTTGAATTTGTTATTAACCAATTTAATTAACCATAAAAGAATAAATATGTAATTTTAGAACTAATCAATTAACACGAGGGAAAAAGAGCGTTTTTGATTAGTGAGAGTTAGAATTTATTATAAAGAAAATTAAAAGAATACAGATGAAATTAGAAGTGCTTACACTAACAGAATTGGATACTCAAAAAGCAATTATTGCACAGATTAGAGATTTAATTAATCTTAAAAACCTTGAACCAGGAGAGAAGATACCATCGGAACGTATGTTGTCAGAAAAATTTGGTGTGTCTAGAAATAATGTAAGATCTGCTATCCAAAAATTAGAGTTTTACGGACTATTAAAGTCTATTCCACAAAGTGGAACTTTTATAGCCAATATTGGCATTGTGGCCTTAAACGGAATGATTGAAGATATTTTGAGATTAGATGTTCCAGATTTTAAATCATATGTAGAAACTCGAATATTGTTAGAGTTGAAAACGGTAAGATTGGCTGCTATTAGACGGACAGAAGAAGATTTGGTAGCTATAAAAAAAGCATCAGACGCTTATGCCGAGAAGGTGAATGCGGGACAAGATGCTGTGCAGGAAGATTTGTTATTTCATTTGGCAATTGCTAAAGCGAGCAAGAATAGTTCTATGAATATACTGATGTTGGTTATAACACCACAGATTATTACGAATTTTAAAAAGTATCATATTTGTGGTAAAGATTTAGCTCTAGAAGCTATTGCAGAACATCAAGCTATTTATGAGGCTATCAAGAAAGGTGACCCTAAACTAGGGAAACAAAAAATGAAGGATCACTTTAAAGAACTTTATAAATATTGTTACAGTGCTTAAAAAAAAATAGTATGAAAATAAAAGGACTTAGGTGGTGGGTGATTGCTTTGATAGCTTTAGCAACAGTAATTAATTACATAGATAGACAAGCTTTAGTGGTATTGTGGCCAGACATTGCAGACGATTTGTATCCAGATAAATCAATGACGGAAAGAAAAGAGATTTATGCGTTAATTTCTGTTGTTTTCATGTTTTCTTACGCTTTTGGGCAATCCATTTTTGGGAAAATATTTGATAAAGTAGGTACTAGGATTGGTTTTGTACTGTCTATAGGGTTTTGGTCTTTATCTACAGCCCTTCACGCATTAGCTAATGGTGTACTAAGTTTTGCCATTTTTAGATCTATATTAGGGATGTCGGAAGCTGGAAATTGGCCTGGAGCCGCTAAAGCAAATGCAGAATGGTTTCCTGCCACTGAAAGAGCTTTTGCTCAAGGATTATTCAATTCTGGTGCAGCTATTGGTGGTATAATTGCGATCCCAACTATTGCATTTTTAACCGTGTATTTTAATTGGCAAATGATCTTTGTAATTGTTGGTTTAATCGGATTATTATGGTTGATTCCTTGGTTGTTTGTGGTGAAGTCTGCACCAAAAAGTCATCCTTGGCTGACGGACGATGAAAGAAATTACATCTTAAAGGGGGAAAGAATTAAAGAAGCGAAAGAAAAAAAGGAAATGCCAGATTACAACCCTTCTACTGGAGAATTATTATCACGTAAACAAAGTTGGGGGGTTATTATAGCATCTGCTGCTATTGATCCAATTTGGTGGTTGTTTGTATTTTGGATTCCTATATACCTTTCCGAAGTGTATGGAATGGATGTAAAAGCAATTGGAATCTACGGATGGGTTCCATATGTAGGGGCTATGCTTGGTGCATGGTTTGGAGGGTTGCTGGCTCAAAACAGATTGAAGGTGGGATGGACTATAAACAAAACTAGAAAAATGGTCATAACATTAGGTTGTGTCATAATGCTACCAGCTTTATTGGCCTTGTCAAACCCAGGCTCACCATTTAATGCAGTGTTGATAATGGCTTTGGTGCTATTTGGCTTTCAAACCGCTATAGGAAATGTTCAAACATTGCCAAGTGACTTGTATGGTAAGAAAACTGTAGGTACGCTTTCCGGTTTTGCAGGTACAGCAGCAAAATTGTCGGGAGCAGGTTTGGTTGCTCTTGTACCCGTCTTAACTGCTGGAGGAAATTATGCCCCAGCGTTTGTTATTGGTGCGGTTTTGGCATTTATTGTTGTAGCTAGTGTTTGGATACTGATACCAAAAATTGAACCCTTAAAAACTAAAGAATAATAGAATCATTATTAGTAAATGAAGATAAAAGAAGAATTAAAACAAATATTTAAATAGATAAAAACAATGGAGTTAAAAGGAAAAGGAAGAGTTGCTGTTGTAACTGGTGCAACTGGAGGAATTGGTTTCGCTGTTGCGGAACGATTAGGGAAAGATGGTTATACAGTAATCATAAATGGTCTTAATGACGAAGCCGGTGCAGAAAAACTAAAGGCATTAAAAGATGCTGGAGTTAACGCAGAGTATTACGGATTTGACGTTACGAATGAAGATTTAGTTAATGAGAACATTAAAAATATTGGCGAAAAATACGGTAAAATTGATGTGTTAGTTAATAATGCAGGAGGTTTAGGAGGTCGTTCTAGATTTGAGGAGATGACAACTGATTTTTATAGAAAGGTGATGGCTTTAAATTTAGATTCAACATTTTTTATGTCTAGAGCTGCTATCCCATACTTAAAGAAAGGAGAAGACGCTACTATTATTAATTATACTTCTAATGCAGGTTGGAATGCTGGAGGTCCTGGTGCCGGAATCTATGGAACATCAAAAGCAGGGGTGCACGCTATTACTAGAGCATTGGCAAAAGATCTAGCGGAATACGGGATTAGAGTAAATGCTGTTTCGCCAGGTACTATTGATACGCCATTTCATGCGCAAATAAAATCTACAAAACCAGAAGTATTTGCTTCATGGGCAAATAATATTTTGCTAGGAAGACTTGGTACTCCTGAAGATGTTGCTGGTGTAGTGTCATTTTTAGCAAGTAAAGATGCTGCTTTTATGACTGCTGAAACTGTGCAAATTGGTGGTGGACAAGCGTTAGGTATATAATTTAAAAAACAATAAATATGAATAATGTAGTAACATTTGGAGAAATAATGTTACGCTTATCTACAGAACGTCATCTACGTTTTATACAGGCAAAAACATTCGCTGCCTCCTACGGAGGTGGTGAATTTAATGTTGGAGTGTCATTAGCAAATTATGGCATTAAAACTGAATTTGTGACTAAAGTGCCCGATAATGACATTGGAGCTTGTACTGTCAAAGAAATGCGTAAATTAAAATTAGGCCTGGATAATGTTGTCTATGGTGGTGAAAGGTTAGGGCTCTATTATCTAGAGACTGGTGCTGGAACAAGAGGGAGTAAAGTTGTTTATGATAGATCTAATAGTTCTTTTGCTACTGCTGAAATAGGTGATTTTGACTGGGATGAAATTTTAAAAAACGCAACTTGGTTTCATTGGAGTGGTATTACTCCTGCTATATCAGAAAAAGCCACGCAACAGTGTTTAGACGCTGTAAAGGCAGCTCATAGATTAGGATTAAAAATTTCTTGTGATTTAAATTATCGTTCTAAATTGTGGAATTATGGTAAAGAACCTCATGAGGTTATGCCAGAACTTTTGAAGTATAGCCATGTTATATTGGGAGATATTGATACAGCATATTTTATGATGGGTAAAGATAAGGTAGATCCAGATTATGAGAATGACGCTGTATTGCCTTCTTTATATAATGAGGTATTTGAACGATGTCCAAATCTAGAAATTATGGCTACGACATTAAGGTATTCTGTGAGCGCCTCTCATCAACGAATAGGCGGTGTATTGTATGATGGTAGTAAAATATATAAAGCTGCTATTAAAGAGGTTACTCCTGTTGTGGATAGAGTTGGTAGTGGTGACGCTTTTATGGGGGGGTTGATTTATGGATTACTTTCTTATGAAAATGATTTGCAAAAAACACTTGATTTTTCTGTGGCAGCATGTTGTCTAAAACATACAATATCTGGAGATTATAATTTATCTAGTTTGGAAGAAGTGGAAAAAATGATGTCAGGCGATGACACAGGTATTGTCTCAAGATAAAATTATTCAGATTGTTAAAAAGGTCCATTATTACTTTCGATTATAATGGACCTTTTTTTATGTAGTTTATCCTATAATTTAAGAATAGTTTCCTTAGAATTAATTCAAAGATTTATTCTCTAGTTTCTGTTTCAGTCCCAGAAAAAGAAGATTTGCTGTAGCAGGATTCGTGGCAAGTGGAACATCATGTACATCACACATTCTCATTAGCACAGAAATGTCTGGTTCGTGAGGGTGCTTGGCCAAAGGGTCTCGAAAAAAAATAACCATGTCACATGTTCCTTCAGCCACTCTAGATGCTATTTGTGCGTCTCCGCCTAAAGGACCTGACAACAACTTAGTTACTTTAAATCCAGCCTTTTCAACTTTACTACCAGTCGTTCCTGTTGCAATTAGGGTAATGTTGCTTTGATGAAAAATTTCTTCTTGTTCATTTATAAATTGAACCATTTCGGCTTTTTTACCGTTGTGTGCAACTATAGCAATATTCATAATTTTAATTTTTAACGTTAGTAAAATGAAACTAAATAAGTTTTGTCATCTTATCAAATAAATACGTAATTACTTTGCTAACCAAGAACCTCCTACGGATAGTACATTTGGTATTTCTAAAAATGTTTGAAGGTTTTCTTCACTTACACCACCTGTTGGGCAAAACTTGACTTCTTCAAAAACTGCACTATATGTTTTTAATGCCTTTACACCTCCAAATAAATGAGCCGGAAAAAACTTTAAATACCTCCAGCCAAGTTCCATTGCGTGCATTATTTCACTAGGAGTTGATACACCAGGCAGAAATGGAATCCCACATTTTTGGTAACTGTCTATCAGAGAAGGGCAAAGTCCAGGACTAACCATAAAGTCAACTTCCAGTTCTACACAACGCTTAATGTGTTCTGGTTTAGTTATTGTACCTACGCCAACTTTGAAATTGTCTTTGTATCGTGACTTGAAAAGTGCAATTGCTTCCCAAGCAAATTCAGTACGAAGCGTAATCTCAATACAATTTATTCCTTGTTTAGTTAAGCGCTCGTACATAGGGGCAATTTCCTCCAATTTATGAATGGTTACTACCGGAATAAGTGGATTGGATAATAGTATTTCTTCAATGTTATTTTGCATGTGTAATTATAGTGTAAACTACTTACCGTTTACATTGTCGGAAAGTAGTTTTCTTTTAAAATAAAAATGAGCAGCCATGGGTAATATCCCCAAAAATTGAATGTCAAATATTTTTTAATAGAAATTTGTAAATTATTACCACGAATATATATTTTAAATGTCAGAATAACAATGAGTGTTAGGAGAGATTTTCAAACAAAAATTGTTTAATATTTCTGCTAAATGAAATAAATTAAAATCTTAGTTCAAAGAGTGGGTGATCATGCGTCTTTTTTATGCTAAATTTGATGTTGATTCTGATCCAATTGAAGTTAATTTTGCTTGGTTTTTGTTTTTGTAACCATCAGTTCTGCAGCAAGTTAGGCTTGAGTTTGATTTAAGGTTAGGGAGTGGTAGTTGTACCTCACAGCGCCAGTTTGAAGTCGCATAGACTTTAACACATAAGGTCGAGTAAGGAACGACATAAATAAAAAATTAGTAAGAAAGTTTTTCGAAGCAAACACTTTAATAGGTTTACTATTGATGTTATTTATTAACTTCATTAGTTTTTTTATAACAAGAAAGGGCCGAGCTACAATCCGTTTTTATAATTTTGCACTAAATTATTCGACTAAGAATGGGAATCACAATAAAAGAAGTCACTTGCGATGCGGATTACAAAAACTTTGTAATGTTTCAATTTGACTTATATAAAAATAATAAGTTCTGGGTGCCACCTATCATAAATGACGAGATCAAGGCACTTCAACGTGAGCATAATCCTGCATTTAAATTTTGTGCATCCAAGTATTGGCTAGCATTTAAAGATGGAAAAGTAGTCGGGCGAATTGGAGCAATAGTTAATCAATTGGCTTTACAAAAAACAGGTGAAAATATTGGGAGGTTTACACGAACTGAATTTATCGATGATGACGAAGTTGTAGATGAACTTTTTAGTGTTGCTGAAAAGTGGCTGATTGATCAAGGTATGAAAGTGGTTCAAGGTCCATTAGGTTATACCAATCTAGATCATCAAGGTATGATGATAGAAGGACACGAACATTTGCCTAGTGCTGCTTCAGAATATCATTTGCCCTATTACAAAGACCAAATGATACGATTGGGATATGAAAAAAATATTGATTGGATTGAGTTTAGATTATTCATAAAAGAAATTCCAGAGAAAGCTCAACGAATTTCTGATATGATTATTAAAAGAAACAAACTAAGAGTGGGCCACTATTCTTCAACCAAAGAATTGGCTCCTTTTGCTAAGGATATATTTGGATTGTTAAATACTGCATTTGGAGAGTTGTTTAGTGTAGTTCCTCTAAATGATGAAATGATTGACTATTATATCAAAAGATATATGATGTTGATGAATCCTAAGTTTGTAAAATTGGTGTTTGATGAAAATGACAAATTAGTTGCATTTATTATTGGGTTGCCATCTTTGTCTGAAGCATTACAAAAAGCTAACGGTAAAATTTTTCCGTTTGGATGGTGGCATATTAAGAAGGCACTTAAAAAACCTAAGGTTGTAGATTTGATGTTAACAGGAATATTACCTGAATATCAGGGTAAAGGTGTTGCTGCAATTCTAATCAATGAACTACAAAAGGTTATGTTGGAACACGGAGTTACGGATGTGGAAACTACTGGTATTTTTGAAACAAATACAAAAGCTATTCAAAATTGGAAAAATTACGATCATATTCAACACAAAAGAAAGAGATGCTGGACTAAAAATCTTTGTTAATAGTTTGTAACTTTTGTCAGGTATTAGGTTATTGTAATAATCGTAATTTTCCTATTCAGAACTTCATGTTGAATACTTTGTGAGTTATTCGGAATAGAAATTGCTTACTTGCCTAATTTTGAAGTATGAGAAACATTATATTTATTCTATTATTGATTATCAGTTGTGACTTTTTGGCTCAACCGGGGCAAAATGTTAATGGACTTTTGGAGTTAGAAAAGAAAGTTACTTTTTGGGATAGAGATAGTACACATAAAAGAAGCGAAGGATACCTAAAAGTTTATGGTTTTGGTGGTGTAGGAGAGAAGTATGGTAAGTGGAAATTTTATTTTCAAGACGGTTACTTTGAGGAGGTTTCCAATTTCTATGGAGGGAAATACAATGGTAAGGTTACGCAATATCATCCAAATCACAAGAAAAAATTTGAAGGGTATTTTTTCTTAGGTGTTCCAGACAGTATATCTAGAGTTTATTATGATAATGGAAAATTAGCAGAAGAGGGGATGTACAATAGTATTCCTGATACTATTAGAGATACTGTATCGAAATATTGGAATATTATTGAGTTTTTACCGCCTGTTAAAATAGGTAAATGGAAAACTTTTTACGAGAATGGTCAGCCGTGGATGGTCAATAATTTTAAGCCCAATGACACTACCGAGTATTTATTAGATTACTACACTAGAAATGGTGTTCATCAAGTCATTAACGGTGAAGGTGTGATTAGAGATACTTTTTATTCAGGAAAGCCTAAATTAGAAACTACTTATAAAAACGGTCTTAAAAACGGGAAGTATTTTGAGTGGAATGCTAACGGGAGTAAAAAAGTAGAAGGGGAATATCTTAATGGTTTAATGTCTGGCAATTGGGTGTATTATTTTCTAAAGTCAAAAGGGGTGCACCAAAAAATAAGTTATTTGGAAGGGCAAAAGCATGGACCTTTTGAAGATTACATGCCTAATGACACGTTGGCAATAAAGGGAAGTTATAAACATGGTCTTAAAGATGGATTATGGATTTATAATTTTGAAAATGGCCAAACTGATATGATTGGCGAGTTTAAGGACGATCTACAACACGGACATTGGAAGTATTATTACCCTTCTGGACAATTGTATTATGAAGGAGATTATGAGAATGGACTTAAAACTGGCGCGTGGCAATTCTATTACGGAAATGGGCAATTGTGGCGAGAAGGAAGTTATAGAGATGATGAAAAGGATGGTGTCTGGAATACTTATTATGAAAATGGAGGAGACCTAATGATGGGCGCTTATGATAAAGGTAAACAACATGGTGCTTGGACATCTTGGTACGAGAATGGTCAAGAAAAGGATATGGGTAGTTTTGACCAAGGCAAGATGACTGCTAAATGGACGGGCTGGTATCCTAATGGTAAAATGAATTACGAAGGCAATTATGAGAGGGACATGAAGGTAGGAAACTGGAAGTTTTATACCTCAAAAGGTAAACTGAAAGATGATGGTAATTTTAAAATTCTAAGTACAAAAGAAGGTGAGAACACATATGTTTTTAGTGAAGTGCAGGAGCAGAGCTATAAACAAGGACCTTGGAAGTCGTATAGTGAAGTGGATGGAAAATTAGTAAGTGAGGGTAGTTATAATAAAGGGAGACAGTCTGGAAACTGGAAATATTATTATCCAGGCGGAAAGGTTGTGGCTTACGAGAACTCATATAACAATAAAGGTAAGTTGGATGGTGTTTCCAAAACTTATTCTAGGAGAGGAAGGTTAAATGGTGTAGTAAACTACAAAAATGGCCTTAAGCATGGTGATGTGAAGACCTGGGACGCTAAAGGGAAAACATTGATTCAACATCTTGTGTATAAAAATGGGGTGAAAGTAAAAGACGAATTAAATCAGATTTCATACAAATATAAGAAGTGATTCTTGTCATTGATTAAGGGCTAAAATTGTCGGAATAAATTCACAATCTGTCGAAATTTTACAATTTTTTAACTTTTGTGAATAGTATTTTCTAATTTAGGTTTTTCAAATTAACTTTTATGAAGATATTTTTTACTGTATTTTACACTTTATTTACATTTACAATACTTAGTCAATCAGCCTTTATTAAAGGTAAAGTGACAGATAAAAAAACCAAAGAAGATCTTATAGGTGCTAATGTCATCCTGGAAGATGGAAAAGGAGCCGCTGTGGATTATAATGGAACTTATTCTATTAAAACAACAGAAGGAGAGCACATCGTAACATTTAGATTTGTAGGCTATGAAGAAGTGGTTAAAAAAGTAGTAATCACATCCGGTGAAACGATATTTTTGAATGTAGAATTATCAGAAGGTAATCAACTTAATGATATGGTTGTCTCTGCCAGTAAATTTGAACAGAAGATTGGCGAAGTGGCCGTTTCAATGAGTGTGATAAAGCCAGATTTAATTGATAATAAGGCGGTAGTTAACCCGGAAGATATTATTGATCAAGTGCCTGGTGTTCAGATGAATGAAAGTCAAGTAAGTATTAGGGGTGGTAGTGGATTTAGTTATGGTTCTGGAAGTAGAGTGTTGATCATGGTAGATGATTTGCCAATGCTTTCTGCGGATGCGGGTGATGTTAAATGGAATTCCCTCCCATTGGAAAATATTGAGCAAATTGAGGTTATGAAAGGAGCATCTTCTGTTCTGTATGGTTCAAGTGCATTAAATGGGGTAATCAATATTAGAACAGCCTATCCAAGAGATAAGCCAATGACAAAAATAAATGTTTCTAATGGTATTTATATGCCAAGCACTGGAACACAAAGAGGAGTTGCTGTGGATGGCGGAGATAGTATTATAGATAGAACGCTTAAAAATTGGAATCCTAATACCAATTATTATTTTTCAACCAATTTTTTGCACTCTAGAAAAATTAAAAACAATTTTGACTTAGTGGTTGGTGGAAATTACACAAGTGATTTAGGTTATAGAGTTGGAGAAGATGAACATCGCGGGAGGTTGAATTTTAATACACGTTATCGTTCCAAAAGAATAGATGGATTGAGTTTTGGAGTGAATGGTAATTTTAATAAAACACAAGGTGCTGATTTCTTTATATGGCAAAATGCAGATAGTGTGCTATATCCTCAGGGAGTTTTGGACACGGCTACTACTACACTTCAATTTTACAATAATAAAAGAATCAATATTGATCCATATCTAACTTATTTTGATAAAAAGGAAAACAGACACATGTTAAGGTCTAGATGGTACATGACAGATAATAAAAACTCCGCAAACAGAGGAGCAATTGCCAATTTGTATTATGTAGAATATCAATATCAGAAGAAATGGAAAAATGATTTAAATACTACTGTTGGGGTGATGAACAATTATTCTACAGTTGCTTCTGCTTTGTACGGCAGCCATGAGTCTAATAATACCGCATTTTTTCTGCAAGGAGATAAGAAGTTAGGTAGGTTTACATTTTCTGGAGGTATGAGAATAGAGTATTTTAAAATTGATACCACTCAAACCGAAGAGTATAGTAAACTCTTTAAAGATACTTTATCTTTTAAACCAGTTTTTAGGTTTGGAACAACATATGAACTTGCTGAATATACATTTCTTAGAGCTTCTTATGGAGAGGGGTATAGATTCCCATCTATCGCAGAAAGATATATTCAAACCTCAGTTGGAGGATTAAATATATTCCCAAATTCACAAGTCTCTGCAGAATCTGGATGGAGTGCTGAAATTGGAATTAAACAAGGTGTCAAAATTGGGAAATTTAAAGGATATGCCGATTTATCTGGATTTATGACTGGCTATTCCAATATGATGGAGTTTACGTTTGGGTTTTACGAACCTGATGGAACACCTTGGGATTTTAACAATCCAATAACCTTGGATAATATTGGAAATATTCTAGGAGCGCAATCTCAGAATGTGGAAAATGCAATTATCAAAGGAGGGGAAATATCATTGGTTGGAACAGGAGAAATAGGAAAAGTGAATGTTACCGTTCTTGCAGGATATACTTATATTGACCCTAAACCGGCTGGTGAAATAGACTCTGTTTATTTATTGACCTTTAGTGATTCTTCTGAAACTTTAAAATATAGATCAAAGCATTTAGCTAAATTGGATTTGCAAGCAGATTACAAGAAGTTTTCTGTTGGAGTGAGTGGAAGATACCAAAGTTTCCAAGAAAATGTAGATGAAACTTTTGTGTCAGACTTTTTGGGAGAACTTATCTTGCCTGGGTATAAAGATTATCGAGATGCTAGAAGAGTAGGAGATGTTATTCTTGATTTGAGAATGAGTTTACAAGTGACAAAAACTTCCAAAGTAGCCGTCTTAATGAACAATGCTCTTAATAGAGAGTACTCATCTAGACCAGGAAACGTTATGCCTCCTAGAACATTGATCTTCCAGTATTCGTTTAAGTTTTAGGAAACTAAAGATTAGAAATACTTCTCAATATTCTCACCCTTCATCTCTTTGTCAGAACTAAGTAGCGATTCAAGGTTTTTGAAATCATACAGTTCTTGATCTAATAAATGTGTAGGAGAAACATTTCTCAAAGCATTGTAGATAATAGCTTTTCTATTAGGGTACTTTTCTTCCCAAGTGTTTAGCATCCCTTTGATGACTTGTCTCTGTAAGTTAGGTTGCGAACCACAAAGGTTACATGGAATAATAGGATGATTCTGCATTTGAGAATACGTTGCTATTTCCTCTTCTTTGCTATTTGCCAATGGTCTGATTACAACAAACTGTTCATCATCTGTGTTGTACTTAGGTGGCATCGC